>NZ_JBKIWN010000014.1:119336-308842 GCF_058146165.1 Streptomyces sp. AM25
CCCCCCCCCCCCCCCCCCCCCCCGCGGCGTTGCTGCGGGGACCTTGACAGCCCCCGGAGATCTGACGGACAGTCAGAAATCGTGAGCGACCTCCACCGGCTCCTCAAGCTGTACGAAGGGCGCCCCGCCGCCGTTGCGGGCCGCGGTCCGGATCCCGTCAACCGTCCTATGATCAGGCACTGGTGCGAAGCCCTGGGCGACACCGGCCCCGCCTACCGCGGCGAGGACGCCGTCGCCCCGGCCACCATGCTCCAGGTCTGGACCATGCCGGGGCTCGGTGGCCCCGCCGCCCGGTCACCCGCCCTCGCCGAGGTGCTGGCACTCCTCGACGGCGCGGGCTTCACCGCCGTCGTCGCGACCGACTGCGAACAGGAGTACCTGCGGCCCCTGCGCCTCGGCGACGAGATCACCTTCGACTCCGTGATCGAGTCGGTCTCGCCGCGCAAGACGACCAGGCTCGGCGCAGGCCACTTCCTCACCCGGCGCACCGAGATCCGCGTGGCCGACGAGCTCGTCGGCACCCAGCGCTTCCGCATCTTCAAGTACGCGCCCGCATCGCGCATTTCACGCCCTGCCGAGCGCCCCGACGAGCACCGTGCCGAACGCCCGCAGCCCGTCGTCAACCGCGACAACGCCGGGTTCTGGGAGGGCGTCACCGCCCACCGCCTGCTGATCCAGCAGTGCGAGGACTGCGCGGAACCGCGCTTCCCCTGGCTGCCCGGCTGCGCGCACTGCGGGTCCCCCCGGTGGACGGCCGTGGACGCCTCCGGAGCCGGCACGGTGCACGCGTGCGTGGTCGTGCACCACCCGCCCGCCCCCGGATTCGAACCGCCCTACGCCGTCGCGCTGGTCGAACTCGCCGAAGGAGTACGGATGGTCAGCAACATCACCGGCGCGGAACCGGGCGCGGTGCACATCGGCATGCCGGTGGAGCTGGAGTTCCTGCAGGTGGGTGAGGGACGGGAGTTGCCGGTGTTCCGGCCCCGGGAGGGGAGCGCATGACGCCGAAGAAGGGGGACGTCCTGCCCCCGCTCACCCTTCCCGTCACCCGCACGCTCGTCATCGCGGGCGCCCTCGCCTCCCGCGACTACCAGGACGTGCACCACGATCCCGAGGCCGCACGGGCCAAGGGCGCCCCCGACATCTTCATGAACATCCTCACCACCAACGGCCTCGTGGGCCGTTACCTCACCGACCACTTCGGCCCCGGCGCCGTCCTGCGCAAGGTCGCCATCCGGCTCGGCGTCCCCAGCCACCCGGGGGACGAGCTCGTCCTCACCGGCACGGTCGGGTCCGTCGACGGGGAGACGGTCGTCGTCGACGTCGTCGGCACCAACAGCCTCGGCCGGCACGTCACCGGCACCGTGACCCTGGACCTGCCCGGGAGCACGCCGTGAAGGGCACGTTCGGCGGCAGGGCCGCCATCGCCGGCATCGGCGCCACCGAGTTCTCCAAGAACTCCGGCCGCAGCGAACTCGCCCTGGCCGCCGAGGCGGTACGGGCCGCGCTGGACGACGCGGGGCTCGTGCCCGGCGACGTCGACGGCATGGTCACCTTCACCATGGACACCAGCCCCGAGACCGCCGTGGCCCGGGCCGCCGGCATCGGGGAGCTGTCCTTCTTCTCCCGCGTCCACTACGGCGGCGGCGCCGCCTGCGCCACCGTCCTGCAGGCCGCCCTCGCCGTCGCGGCCGGCGTCGCCGGGGCCGTCGTCTGCTACCGCGCCTTCAACGAGCGCTCCGGCCGCCGCTTCGGCGCGGGCGTACGGCACCGGGAACCCTCCGCCGAGGGCGTCGCCCTCGGCTGGACACTGCCGTTCGGACTGCTCACCCCGGCCTCCTGGGTGGCGATGCAGGCGAGCCGCTACCTCCATCTCCACGGCCTGGAACCGGAGGTCTTCGGCCACGTCGCCGTCACCGACCGCCGGTACGCCGCCACCAACCCGGCCGCGTACTTCCGCGGCCGTCCCATCACCCTCGCCGAGCACGCCGCCTCCCGCTGGATCGCCGAACCGCTGCGGCTGCTCGACTGCTGCCAGGAGACCGACGGCGGACAGGCCTTCGTCGTCACGAGCACCGACCGGGCCCGCACGCTCCGGCACCCGCCCGCCGTGATCACCGCGGCGGCCCAGGGCGCCGCCGCGGGCCAGGAGCAGATGACGAACTTCTACCGGGGCGAACCGGGCCGCCTCCCCGAGGCCGGAGCCGTCGCGCGGCGGCTGTGGCGCGACAGCGGGCTGCGGCCCTCCGACATCGACGTCGGCATCCTCTACGACCACTTCACCCCGCACGTCCTCATGCAGTTGGAGGAGTTCGGCTTCTGCGCCCCGGGCGAGGCAGGCGAGTTCGTCGCCGCGGACCGGCTGCCGCTCAACACCCACGGCGGCCAGCTGGGCGAGGCGTACCTGCACGGCATGAACGGCATCGCCGAAGCCGTGCGGCAGTTGCGGGGCAGCGCGGCCAACCAAGTTGCGGACGTCGCGCATGTGCTCGTCACCGCCGGGACGGGAGTTCCCACGTCCGGGCTGCTTCTCGGCGCAGACGGATGAATCGAGGGCGTGTCACCGCCGGACGGCCCCGTCCGGCCCCCTTGACTCGCCCTTATGGACCGACGAAGGAAGATCATCGGATACATCGTCGCCCTGTTGGCGGCGCTGACCCAGGTGGTCACCCAGGCAGCAGCGCCCGTCACCGCCGCCCCGGCACTCCTGGGCCTGCTGGGCGGCGCCTCCGTTTTCCGGGGGCAGGCGTTCGACACCTGCCAGGCCCCGCCGCTGACCACCCTCAGCGCCTGGGCCGCGTCCGAGTACCGCGCCGTGGGCGTCTACTACAGCGGCCGCGCCCGGGCCTGCCCGCGCCAGACCTACCTCAGCGCACGCTGGCTCACCGGCGCCCGCGACCTCGGCTGGAAGGTCCTGCCGATCTTCGTCGGCTCGCAGTCGCCCTGCGTCCGCGCCTCCAGCAAGAAGGGCTACCCCATCGGGGACGACCCCTACGACCAGGGCTGGGACGAGGGCATGGACGCGGTGCACGACGCGAGCGAGCTCGGCATCGCGCCGCGCAGCGCGCTCTACCTCGACATGGAGGCGTACAACGACAAGAACGACGACTGCGCGGACACCACCCTCACCTTCATCCGCTCCTGGAGCGCTGCGGTCAGCCGCAAGGGATATCTGCCCGGCTTCTACAGCAGCGCCGAATCGGGTGTCCGCCACCTGGAGCGCGCCCGCCGGGCCGGGATGGACGACCTCCCCGAGGCCGTCTGGTTCGCCCGCTGGAAGTCCTCGCCGAACACGGCCAAGGAGCCGTCGCTGTCCTCTACGTCCTGGGCGCCGCACCGCCGGATCCACCAGTACGCGGGCAACGTGACCGAGACCCACGGCGGCCGCAAGCTGACCATCGACCGCAACCTCGTCGACGCCCCGGTCGCGGTGATCGACTGACGCGGCTGCTCCGGGCTCCCCCTCCAGGAGGTGTGGCCGCCCCGGTTCGTACGACCTGAGGGGGAGCGTGCTTCGGCACCTCCGGCCGATCCGCCGGGGACGGGTGCGCTCCTAGCGTTGAAGCATGACAGTGACCTCGACGTCCGTGTGTGCCGGTGCCTCGACCGCGGCCGTGTACCCGTCGTTCTCCTCGTACGTACGGGCACGCGGCCCGGTGCTGCAGCGCACCGCCCGTTCGCTGACCTCGAACCCCTGCGATGCCGAGGATCTGCTGCAGACGGCGCTCACCAAGACCTATCTGGCGTGGGACCGCATCGAGGACCACCGGGCGCTCGACGGCTACGTGCGCCGGGCGCTGGTCAACACGCGCACGTCGCAGTGGCGCAAGCGCAGGGTCGACGAGTTCCCCTGCGAGGAGCTGCCGGAGGCGCCGCAGGGCGCCGGCGATCACGCAGAGCCGGTGGCTCTGCGTGATGCGATGTGGCGGGCCGTGCACCGGCTGCCGGACCGGCAGCGGGCGATGGTCGTTCTCAGGTATTACGAGGATCTGACCGAGGTACAGACCGCGGAGCTCATGGGGGTGTCGGTCGGCACGGTGAAGAGTGCGGTTTCGCGTGCGCTCGGTAAGTTGCGGGAGGACCCTGAGCTTTCCTGTGCCGCTTGAGGCCGGTGGGGGCCGGTCGCGCAGTTCCCCGTGCCCCTGACGGGGCGCTGTGGTTGCTCGCGCCCACGCGGCGGAGCCGCATGATGCAACAGCCCCGCGCCCCTACGGGGCGCTGATCACCGTCACCTTCAGTTCCCCTTCCGCGTACTGCCTGCGCAGGACCTTCTTGTCGAACTTGCCCACCGACGTCTTCGGCACGGACGGGACCGGTGCCCAGCGTTCCGGGAGCTGCCAGCGGGCCACGCGCTCGCCGAGGAAGCTGCGCAGCTCCGGCCAGCCGGTGGTCGCGCCGTCGCGCAGGACGACCGTGGCCAGCGGGCGCTCGCCCCACTTCTCGTCCGGGACGGCGATGACGGCCGCCTCCGCGACGTCCGGGTGGGCCATCAGGTGGTTCTCCAGCTCGCACGAGGAGATCCACTCGCCGCCGGACTTGATGACGTCCTTGGCCCGGTCGGTGAGGGTCAGGTAGCCGTCGGCGGACATCGTGCCGATGTCGCCCGTGCGCAGCCAGCCGTCCTCGCTGAACTTGTCCGCGGGACGGAAGGGTTCGCCGTCCCTGCCGCCGAAGTACGCGCCCGCGATCCACGGGCCGCGCACCTCCAGCTCGCCGGCCGACGTGCCGTCCCACGGCAGGAACCGCCCGTCCGGACCGGCCAGCCGGAACTCCACCGAGGCGGGCAGCAGGCCCTGGGTGATCCGGTAGGGCCAGGCCTCCTCCGGGCTCAGGCCGGGCGGCGGGTAGGCCACCGAGCCCAGCGGGGAGGTCTCCGTCATGCCCCAGGCCTGGACGATGCGCAGCCCGTGCCGCTCCTCGAAGTCCTTCATCAGCGAGGGCGGGCAGGCGGAGCCGCCGCTGACGACCGTGTGCAGCGAGGAGACGTCCCGCGGGCGGGCGTCCAGCTCGGCCAGCAGGCCCTGCCAGATGGTCGGCACGCCCGCGGTGACGGTCGGCCGCTCGGCCTCGATCATCTCCGCGAGCGGTGCGGGCTGCAGGAAGCGGTCCGGCATCAGCAGGGACGAGCCCGCCATGAACGCGGCGTGCGGCAGGCCCCAGGCGTTGACGTGGAACATCGGCACGACCGGCAGGCAGATCTGCGCCGGGGTCAGCCCGAACGAGGCCGCGGCGTTGACCTCCATCGCGTGCAGGTAGACCGAACGGTGGCTGTAGGCCACGCCCTTGGGCTCGCCGGTGGTGCCCGAGGTGTAGCAGAGGGCGGCGGCCTGGCGCTCGTCGAGCTCGGGCCACGGGTAGTCGTCCGCGGGCTGCGCCGCGAGCAGCTCCTCGTAGTCGTGCACCTGCGGGCGCACGTCCGCCAGCGCGGACCGGTCGCCCGGCCCGGAGACGATCACGTGCTCCACGTCCTCCAGGTAGGGCAGGAGCGGCGCGAGGAGCGGCAGCAGCGAGCCGTTGACGAGCACGACGCGGTCGCCGGCGTGCCGCACGATCCAGGCGAGCTGCTCGGGAGGCAGCCGCAGGTTGAGGGTGTGCAGGACCGCGCCCATGGAGGGCACGGCCAGGTACGCCTCCAGGTGCTCGGCGTTGTTCCACATCAGGGTCGCCGTGGGCTCCCCCTCGCGGACGCCGAGCCCGTGCAGGGCGTGGGCGAGCCGTGCGGCGCGCGCCCCGACGTCCGCGAAGCTGCGGCGCTGCGGCTCGCCGGTGCCGGTCCACGTGGTGACCTGCGTCCGGCCGTGCACTCTGGAGCCGTGGGCCAGGATGCGTGCGACGGTCAGCGGTACATCCTGCATCGTGCTCAGCACCGGAGCCTCCCCTTTGCCCTTGCGTGACTGCGTCAGGGGCGATTCTGCTGCCGTATCCGCCGGTAAGTCACTAGTTCCGGACCGATGCGTTCCCCCGGCCCCCGAGCCACCCCGCGACGACGGCCGCCACCGCGATCGCGCACACCCCGTTCCAGCCCCACGCGGCGAAGGCCGGACCCGCCAGGGCCGAGGCGCCCGCGCCGCCGATGAAGGCCGACACCACGTACGCCGTGTTCGCCGTCGACGGCATCGAGGTGGCCCCCAACGCCCGCGTCTGGTTGGCGACCTGACCGGCCATCAGACCGGCGTGGATCAGCACCGCCGCCGCACACAGGGCCCAGAGCCGGTGCCCGCCGAGCCAGAACAGCGGGAGGGAGAGCGCCGCCAGTACGTAGCCGGCCGTCACCACCCGGCGCGGGCCGAAGCGGTCGATCAGAGTGCCCGAGACCGGGGCGACGGCGGTCGAGGTCAGGCCGAACAGGCCGAAAAGGCCCGCCGTGCCCGTCGACAGGTGGAACGGCTGCGGTGCCGTCAGCAGCAGCGACAGCGTCGTCCACAGCGAGCTCCACGCGCCGAACAGGCCGGCCTGGCGCAGGCACGCCGCCCGGAGGTCGGCCGAGGAGCGCAGCAGGCGGGGGAGGCCGGCGATGTTCTTCAGCGGGTTGGACGCGCGCCGCGGGCGCGTCTCCCGCGGCAGGACCAGTGCCGTCAGCAGGCCGACCGCCACCGTGAGCGCCGCGGCGCCGAAGAACACCGGGCGCCAGCCGAAGGCCTGGCCGGCCAGGCCGCCCAGCACCCGGGCCGCGACGATGCCGGTGAACAGGCCCGCCACCACCGCCGCGACGTGCCGGCCGCGCCGGTCCGCGGGAGCGCGCTCGGCCACGAGCGGGACGAGCAGCTGCGGGACGACCGTGCCGGCGCAGGCCACCAGCACCGCGGCCGCCAGCGCGGGCAGGCCCGGCGCGAGCCCGGCGGCGACGAGGGCCGCGCCCGCGAGACCGGACAGCGCGGCGACGAGACGGCGGCGGTCCGCCGTGTCCCCGAGGGGGGCGAAGAGCAGCAGGCCGACGGCGTAGCCGAGTTGGGCGACGGAGGCGATCCAGCCGGCGGAGGAGGGCGAGGCGCCGAAGCTGCGGGCGATGAGCCCGAGCAGAGGGGCGGCCAGGTAGATGTTGGCGGCGGTGACGGCGGTGCACAGCGCGATGACGGCCAGCAGGAGGCCGTTCGCCTTGCCGGCGGCGGTTGCGCGGGGTGCGGGTGCGGTGGAGGTCGTGGTGACGGTCATGAGCGGTGGAGGTTCCCCCGTGTACGTGTAACCAACTGGTTGGTTGCGAATTTCGCAGAGCGGTCCGCGCGCTGTCAACCGAATAGTTGGTTACGCTGGCCGGCATGGGAGCAACCAGGGACCCCGAGGCGACCAGGGCCCGCATCTTCGCCGCGGCCACCGCCGAGTTCGCCGCGCACGGCATCGCCGGGGCGCGCGTGGACCGGATCGCGCGCGAGGCCAAGGCCAACAAGCAGCTGATCTACGCCTACTTCGGCAACAAGGCCGAACTCTTCTCCCAGGTCCTGGAGAAGCGGCTGATGGAGCTCGCCGTCGCTGTCCCCGTCGACGCGGAGGACCCCGACGGCTGGATCGACCGCCTCATGGACTACCACGCCGCCCACCCCGAGCTGATCCGGCTCGTCTTCTGGGAGGGCCTGGAGTACGGCACCGGCGGCATCCCGCACGAGCAGGAGCGCAAGGACAACTACGCGCGCAAGGTGGCGGCTTTCGCCGAGGCCCAGGAGAAGGGGGTCGTCTCCGACGCCATTCCGGCGCAGGATCTGCTCTTCATGATGATCGCGCTGGCCTCGTGGTCCACGGTGCAGCCGCAGATGCGGCGGGTTCTCGTCGGGGAGACGGAGGACGACGTGGCGCGGCTGCGGGCGTCCGTGCGGGCCGCTGCGCGGCGCCTGACCGGCAACTGACCTTCGGGTGCGGGCCGCCCCTCACGGGGCGCGTCAGTTCGTACCGATCTTCGCCAGCAGGTCCACGATCCTGCCCTGTACCTCCGCGCTCGTCGAGCGTTCCGCCAGGAACAGGACCGTCTCGCCCGAGGCCAGGCGCGGGAGTTGTGAGGGGTCCATGTCCGCGGACGTGTAGACGACGAGCGGGGTGCGGTTCAGCAGGCCGTTGCCGCGCAGCCAGTCGACGATGCCGGCCCGGCGGCGGCGCACCTGCATCAGGTCCATCACCACCAGGTTCGGGTGCGTCTGCTGCGCGAGCTGCACGGCCTCGGCGTCCGTCGCCGCGCACACCACGTGCATGCCGCGGCGCTCCAGCGTGGCCCGGAGCGCGTTGGCGACCGGCTCCTGCTCCTCGATCAGCAGCACCCGCGGCGGGTGCATCTCGCTGTCGCGCGGGGCCAGCGCCTTGAGCAGGACGGCCGGGTCGGCGCCGTACGCCGCCTCCCGCGTGGCCTGCCCGAGGCCGGCCGTCACCAGCACCGGCACCTCGGCCGCGACCGCCGCCTCGCGCAGCGACTGCAGCGCGGTGCGGGTGATCGGGCCGGTCAGCGGGTCGATGAACAGCGCCGCCGGGTACGCCGCCTTCTGGGCGTCGACCTCCTCGCGCGAGTGCACGATCACCGGACGGTAGCCGCGCTCGGTCAGCGCGGACTCCGTGGACGCGTCCGGGGCCGGCCAGACCAGCAGCCGCCGCGGGTTGTCCAGCGGCTCCGGGGGCAGCTCGTCGTCCACCGGCGGACGCACCGGCTCGACCTCGACGGCGCCGTTGGGGCCGTCCAGCGGTTCGGGTCCCTCGGAACCCTCGTCCGGGGCGCCGACCGCGAACGCGCGGCCCTCCGGGCGGCCTTCGGGGGTGCAGAGCGGGTGCGGGCGGGCGGGCGCGGCCGGGGTGGCCGGAGCGGCCTGCGCCGCGGCCTCGCGCGGGGTGTCGGCGGGGTTCGCGAGCTTGCGGCGCCGTCCCGAACCGACGGCGGTCCCGCCGGCCGGGGTCTCCCCGGCGCCGGGGCCCTGGCCGAGGGTGCGCACGCTGATGGGCCGCGGGGCGGGGGTCCCGTCCTGCGGGGTGCCGCCGCCCGGCTCCTCGGCGAGAGCGCGCCGGGCCCGGCGGCGCCCGGTGCCGGGGGAACCCCCGCTCGCCGCGGGGGAGTCGGCGGGCTGCGGCGCGCCCTCGCCGTCCGGCGCCGGGAGCGGAAGAGGTTCGGCCCGGTCGCGCGGGGCCTCCTGCGCGGAGGGCGCCGGGTCCGGTTCGTCCGCGGACTGCCCGTGCCGGGGCCGCCCGCCCTCGGGCCGCGCGGGCCCGTCCGGCGTGGCGACGGCCTGCTCGGGCCGCGCGTGGGCCGAGGACGCGACCGCCTCCGGCGCGGCCACCCGGCCCGGCTGCTCCTGCGGGAGCGCGCCGGGACCGCCCGGAGACACGGGTGCGCCGTCGCCTGCAGCGGGCGTCGGCCCCTGTGCGGCCCGGGCGTTCGGGAACGCGGCCGTGCCGCCGGCCTGCGGCGCAGGGGCCGCCGGCGCCTGGGGGAACCCGGGGGCACCGCCGTCGGCTGCGCCGGGCGCGAATGCGTGGGTGCCGCGGGGCCCGGCTGCGGAGGCGCCGCTGCCGGCGCCTGCAGCGGGGTCGCCGTTCCGCGGCCCGGGAGTCGCAGGCGGTTCCTGGAGGAACGCCGCCGTGCCACCGCTCCGGCCCGCCGCAGGCGGAAACGCTGCGTCGCCGTTCCGCGGCCCGGCAGCTGCCGACGGCTCCTGCAGGAATGCGGCCGTGCCGCCGCCCTGCGCATGGTCGCTGCCGCGCGGTGCGGGTGCCGGCTCCTGCAGGAACGCCGCCGTGCCGCCGCCCAGCGCGTGCGCTTGGCGGCCGCTGTCGCCCGCGACAGGTGGGAACGGCTGCGCAGCCTCGCCGTGGTCGCTCTGCGCCGCAGGCGTCGACTCGGGCTTGCCGTCCCGGGGTTCGGGGCTCTTCTCGGGTGCCGCAGGCGGGAACGGGGCCGGCGCGGCCGGGTGGTCGTGCAGGAACGCGGCGGTACCACCGCTCGTCGGCTCCTGGAGGAACGCGGCCGTGCCACCGCCCTGCGGGAGCGGCTGCGCCGCAGCCGGCTTCTCCGGCGCGGGCGGCGCCGTCGGCATCGGCCTGTCCTCGCCGGAGCCGGGGGCGAACCCGTCGTCGGCCGGCTTGCGCGGTGCGGGGGTGGCCGGCTTCGCCGGGCGGTCCGCCTCGGCGGGGGGCAGGGCGAACGCGGTGCGGGGCGCGGTCGGTTCCGGGGCCTGCCGGCCGGGGGCGGGGACCGCGGCGCGGCGGGCGCGCCGGCCCGCCGGCTGTGCCGGGCGGTCGGCCTCCGCGGGAGGCAGGGCGAAGGCGGTGCGCGGCGCCTCCGCCGGCACCGGCTCGCGGCGCGCCCGTCGGCCCGTCGGCGCGCCGGCCGGCTGCGGGGCCTCCTCCTCGGCGCGGGCGGGGCCGCGCCGCCGCCCGGTCGGCTCGTCGGCCGTCCCCCGCGCCCGCTGCGCGGGCATCGGCATCACGGTCGTACCGCTGCCGATGCTGGCGTTGGCCTGGTCCGGCCGCAGGTCGGAGGCGGTGACGGGGGCGCCGTCCACGGCGACCGGCACCTCCAGCACGTACGCCCGGTCGTGCTTCTGCAGCACGCCGCCGTGCTGCTGGACGATGCCGCGCACGATCGGCTGGTGCACCGGGCTGCCGCCGGGGTGCGGGCCGCGCACCTCGATGCGGACGACCTCGCCGCGCTGGGCGGCCGCCACGACGATCGTCGAGTCGCCCGCGGCCGTCTTGCCGGTCGCGTCGACGCCGGCCACGTCCGCGACGAGGTGCGCGAGGGCCCGGGCGAACTGTTCCGCGTCGACCTCGGCCTCGATGGCGGGGGCGTGCACCGCGAACTGTGCGCGCCCGGGGCCGATCAGCTCGACGGCGCCCTCGACGCCCGCGGCGACGACCTCGTCGAGCCCGGTCTTCGTGCGCTCCAGTTTCGCGGCGCCGGAGTCCAGCTGCTGGTAGGACAGCACGTTGTCGACGAGGGCGGTCATCCGCCCGTACCCGGCGGCGAGGTGGTGCAGGATCTGGTTGGCCTCGGGCCACAGCTGGCCCGCGGGGTCGTCGGCCAGCGTGCCGAGTTCGGCGCGGAGCCGGGCGAGGGGCCCGCGCAGCGCGTCGTCCAGGACGGCGAGCAGCTGGGCGTGGCGCGCGGCAAGCGCGTCGTACGGGCGCCGGTCGGTGAAGGTCATCACGGCGCCGACCAGCTGTTCCCCGTCGCGCACGGGCGCGGTCGTCAGGTCGACGGCCACCGGGCGCCCGTCCTTGGCCCACAGCACCTGTCCGCGCACCCGGTGCTTGCGCCCGGAGCGCAGCGTGTCGGCGATGGGCGACTCGTCATAGGGGAACGGGGAGCCGTCCGCACGCGAGTGGTGGATCAGCGGGTGGAGCTCGCGGCCGCCGAGGTCGCTCGCGCGGTAGCCGAGGATCTGCGCGGCGGAGGGGTTGACGAGGACGACCTTGCCCGCGGTGTCGACGCCGACGACGCCCTCGGCGGCCGCGCGCAGGATCATCTCGGTCTGGCGCTGCTGGCGGGCGAGTTCGGCCTCGGTGTCGAGGGTGCCGGTGAGGTCGCGGACGACGATCATCAGCAGTTCGTCGCCCGTGTAGGGCTGCGGGTCGGCGTAGGGGGTGCGGCCGTCCTCCACGTTGGCGCTGGTCACCTCGACCGGGAAGCGGGTGCCGTCGGTGCGCCGCGCGACCATGCGGGTGGGCCGGGTGCGCCCGCCGTCGTCCTGCGGGAGCCGCATGGAGCCGGGGATGCGCCGGGAGTCGAAGTCCGGCAGCAGGTCGAGCAGCCCGCGCCCGACGAGACCGGTGCCGGGGACCTCGAAGGTCTCCAGCGCGATGTGGTTGGCGTTGACGACGGTGCCGTTGCAGTTGACGAGCAGCAGGGCGTCGGGGAGGGCGTCGAGTATGGCTGCGAGGCGAGCAGCGCCTCGGGATGGCCTGCTGCTCACGAGACGCTTCCTCCCTGTTACCGCCGTCTTGCCGACCGCGCCGGATGGGGAACGGGCCGCTCCGGCGCCGGGTCACTGTGGGGAAGTCTACGGGCTGCGGAGGCGGGCGCGACGGCGGTGGACGGGTGTGGCGAACCGTGCGGACATGCCTCCCGTGTCAGGTCATGGCACGTGCTTTCGGCTCGCCGAACAGAATGGAGAACTGGTCCCAGCGGGCTGTTTCGCACCCGTTCGTCCTGTTGAACTGCGCATCCACCGGTCGTCCCGCCCAGCGTCCGGTGACGTGGGCCTGCTGCGGGCCGCCGTAGATCATCGGACAGATCCGGTCCTTGGACACGGGCGCGAAGGGGTCCTTGCCCCAGGTGGTCCCGCCGTCGAGCTGCTTGCAGGCGTCCGCGGCGCGCGGGTGGGTGCTCCCGGTCACCGGGTGACAGTAGAGATGGAAGGTGCCTTCGAGATCTCCGCTGTGGCTGATCGTGACGACGAGGTGATCGGCGGTCCGCTGCTCGGGCAGCGGGATCGGGGCTGCGCCGGCGGTGGGGCCCGCGGCGAGCAGGGCCGGTGCGGCCAGGGCGGCGGCTGCGAGGGCCAGACGGTGGAGCGACATCGGGACTCCAGGGACGGGGAAGGGACGGAGGCCGGTGCGTGCCGGGCTCCGGCACGGGGGAGGGGATCCGCCCCCGGCCCGTCTAACGCGCCAGTGCGCCGCGCGTTGCGCACCCGGAACGCCTTTGCCCCGAGTCCAGGAAGCCCGGTACCGTAGGGTGCGATTGGTGATGACGCACGAAGCTGTGTCATCATCTGCACCAACGTCCGCGCCCGCGCGGGTGTGCTGGAGGCGTCGCCTAGTCCGGTCTATGGCGCCGCACTGCTAATGCGGTTTGGGTCTTAAAGCCCATCGAGGGTTCAAATCCCTCCGCCTCCGCAGCCAAGGCCCCGGTCGTCGATCACGACGACCGGGGCCCTTTGCGTTGCCGTTTGGGCCGCCGATTTGCCGTTTCCGCAGGTCAGGCGGGGTGGACGGAACGGATTTCGCCTCCCGGCGCAGTTCATGTAATGTTGTTCCCGCAACGCCGACCGGCAAGGAAACAAGCCGGGAAGCCGAGCGCTCGTAGCTTAACGGATAGAGCACTTGACTACGGATCAAGAGGTTGCAGGTTCGAATCCTGCCGAGCGCACAGCCGAGAAGCCGGTTTCCGGTTCTTCTCGACCGTCGCGGGGTGGAGCAGCTCGGTAGCTCGCTGGGCTCATAACCCAGAGGTCGCAGGTTCAAATCCTGTCCCCGCTACTAAGACCGCAGGCCCGGTACTCAGGTACCGGGCCTGCGGCGTTTCCGCTATCGCTTCAGCGGCAGCACGTCCGCCAGCTCCCGCCACTGCGCCCGCGGCAAGGGCGCGTTCCGCTGGTCCGGCACCACGGCCTGCACCGCGAGGTGGTCGGCCCCGGCCGCCAGGAACTCCTCCACCCGCTTGCGGACGGTGTCCCCGTCGCCCAGCGCGAAGAGCGCGTCGACGAGGCGGTCGCTGCCGCCGTCGGCGAAGTCCGCCTCCTCGAAGCCGAGCCGCAGCAGGTTGTTGGTGTAGTTCGGCAGCGCCAGGTACAGGGAGAGGAAGTTGCGGGCCGTGGCGCGGGCCCGGGCGGGGTCGGTGTCCAGGACGACCTTCAGCTCCGGTGCGAGCACCGCCCAGGCACCCAGCCGCTCCCGGGCCTGCGCCGTGTGCTCCGGCGTGACGAGGTACGGCACGGCTCCCGCCGCCCGGTCCCGCGCGAGCTCCAGCATCTTCGGGCCGAGTGCGGCCAGCAGCCGCCGCGAGGCGGGCAGCGGCACGGGCGCGCCGTCCAGCCCGTCCAGGTACGCCTTCATCGCGGAGTACGGGCGGGCGTAGCGCTCCGCGAGCTTCCCGTGGCTCACGCCGAGTCCGAGGACGAACCGTTCCCGCAGGGCGGGGGCGAGTGCCGCGTACTGTGCGGCGACGTCGGCGGCCTCGTGGTTCCAGATGCTGAGGATGCTGGTGCCCACGGCCACCCGCTCCGTCGCCTCCAGGAGGTGTGCCGCCTGGTGGACGCCGGGGCTGCCGCCGATCCAGAGCGCGCCGTAGCCGAGCTCCTCCAACTCCCGTGCCGCCTCGCGGACTTCGCCGAGCCGCTCGGGTCCGTCCACGCGGAGCCCGCCGCTCCAGATGCCGATGGTTCCCAGTGCTGTGTCCAGTGCCATGACCGGGAAAACTGGAGGCTCCATCCGGTTATTCCCGGGGTTTCCCGGCCGGATTCTCAGAGGTTTCACAGAAAGCCGAAAGGACCCTCTCACCCGCCCCCGGCAGCATCGGATGTCATGACGCCGAGCCCCGGCCCGCACTCCGGCGGGCGCACCCAGCTGCTGCACGACGACGGAAGTCCCGTACGTGTCCTGGTCGTCGACGACGAAGCCTCGCTGGCCGACCTCCTGCGGCTCGCCCTCCGCTACGAGGGCTGGGACGTGCACACCGCGGCCGACGGGGCCGAAGCGGTGCGCCGCGCGCGGGAGTTCCGCCCGGACGCGGTCGTCCTCGACGTGATGCTGCCCGACATGGACGGTCTGGCCGTGCTCGCCCGGCTGCGGCGCGAGCTGCCGGACGTGCCGGTGCTCTTCCTCACCGCCAAGGACTCCGTGGAGGACCGGATCGCCGGGCTCACGGCCGGCGGCGACGACTACGTCACCAAGCCCTTCAGCCTGGAGGAGGTCGTCGCCCGGCTGCGCGGCCTGCTGCGCAGGTCCCGCGCCGTGGCGCCGCGCAACGAGTCCGTGCTGCAGGTCGGCGACCTGGTCCTGGACGAGGACAGCCACGAGGTCTCCCGCGGTGGCACCGACATCCACCTGACCGCCACCGAGTTCGAGCTGCTGCGCTTCCTGATGCGCAACCCGCGCCGGGTGCTCAGCAAGCCGCAGATCCTGGACCGGGTGTGGTCCTACGACTTCGGCGGCCAGGCCAACGTCGTCGAGCTCTACATCTCCTACCTGCGCAGAAAGATCGACGCCGGACGCGACCCCATGATCCACACCCGGCGCGGCGCCGGCTACCTGATCAAGCCGGCCGTCCCCGCGTGATCCGTCGCTCCCGTCCCCTGCGCACCCGGCTCGTCGTCTCCACGGTCGCCCTCGTCGCCGTCGTCTGCGCGGTGATCGGCACGGTCACCACCATCGTGCTGCGCAGCTACCTCTACGGGCAGCTCGACTCCCAGCTGCACGAGGTGGCCGTACGGGCCGCGGGGCGCAGGCCGCCGGAGCCGCACGAGGGCAGCCCGCTGCGCTTCGTGCGGGGCGGCGGCCAGCCGCTGGGCACCGTCGGCGCACTCGTCGGCGCCGACGGCCGGGTGCGGCAGTCGGCAGTGAGCACCCCGCCGGACTCCTCCTCCTGGCCCGGTGACGACGCCCTCGAACCGCTCACCGACGCCCAGAGCGACGCCCTCGGCCGGGTCGCCCGCGACGGCCGGCCGCACGGCGTCGACCTGCCCGGGCGCGGGCACTACCGGGCCCGGTCCGTCGCCGCCCCCGACGGCACCGTCTTCCTCGTCGGCATCCCGACCACCGCCGCCCAGGACACCCTGGGCACGCTGGTCGTCGTCGAGCTGTGCGTCTCCGGCGCCGCGCTCGCCGCGGCCGGGATCGCGGCCGCCGCCACCGTGCGCCTCGCCCTGCGGCCGCTGCGCCGCGTCGCCGCGACCGCCACCCGCGTCGCCCAACTGCCCCTGCACAGCGGAGAGGTGGCCCTGCACGAGCGGGTGCCCGACGCCGAGGCCGACCCGCGCACCGAGGCCGGGCAGGTGGGCGCGGCGCTCAACCGTATGCTGGGGCACGTCGGTTCGGCGCTGACGGCGCGGCAGGAGAGCGAGACACGGGTACGGCAGTTCGTCGCCGACGCCAGTCACGAGCTGCGCACCCCCCTCGCCTCCATCCGCGGCTACGCCGAACTCACCCGCAGGGGAGCCGAGGAGACCGGCCCCGACACCCGGCACGCCCTCGGGCGCATCGAGTCGGAGGCCCGCCGGATGACCGATCTGGTGGAGGATCTCCTGCTGCTCGCCCGCCTCGACGCCGTCCCCCAGCTACCGCTGGGAGGTGCCCCCAGTCCCTTGTCGTCCGACGATGTCGACCTCTCTCCGCTCGTGGTCGACGCCGTGAGCGACGCGCGGGCGGCCGGCCCCGGCCACACCTGGCGGCTGGACCTGCCCGACGCGCCCGTCTGCGTCCGCGGCGACCCGGCCCGGCTGCAGCAGGTGTTGGTCAACCTTCTGGCCAACGCCCGGACGCACACGCCGGTCGGTACCACCGTCACCGCACGGGTGCGGGGTGACGGCGCTTGCGCCGTCCTGGAGGTGCAGGATGACGGGCCTGGCATCCCGCCGGATCTGCTGCCGCACGTCTTCGAGCGGTTCGCCCGGGGGGACGCGAGCCGCTCCCGTGCGGGGGGTGGTACGGGCCTTGGCCTGGCCATCGTTCGGGCCGTTGTGGACGCGCACGGGGGCACCGTTTCTGTCAGCAGTACGCCGGGGCGGGGCACCGTTTTCGCTGTGCGGTTGCCTGCGGGTTGAGTTGCTCGCGCCCGCGCGGCGGAGCCACACCTCAAGCACGGCCCCGCGCCCCTTCGGGGCGCGGTACGGCTCTCTCTCACAGCCCACCCACAGGCTGATCACACCCTCGCGACAGCGCCGGCCGACAGGGTCGGCGCATGACCGACTGCCCAACGCTTCCGGCCCGTTCACCGCTGCGCGTCCGGCCGACGGCGACCGTGCTCGACGTCGTCATCCCGGTGTACAACGAGGAGGACGACCTCGAAGCCTGCGTCCGGCGTCTCCACGCGCACCTGACGGACACCTTCCCGTACGGCTTCCGTATCACCATCGCCGACAACGCCAGCACGGACGGCACGCCCGAGGTCGCGGCCAAGCTCGACGACACGGTCGAGGAGGTCAGCGCCGTACGGCTGGAACAGAAGGGCCGCGGGCGGGCGTTGCGCACCGTCTGGTCGCTCTCCGACGCGCCCGTCCTGGCCTACATGGACGTCGACCTGTCGACCGACCTCAACGCCCTGCTGCCGCTGGTCGCCCCGCTGATCTCAGGCCACTCCGACCTCGCCATCGGGACCCGGCTGGCCGGTGGGTCGCGCGTGGTGCGGGGCCCCAAGCGGGAGTTCATCTCCCGCGCCTACAACCTCGTGCTGCGCACCGGGCTCGCGGCGCGCTTCTCCGACGCGCAGTGCGGCTTCAAGGCGATCCGCAAGGACGCGGCCGAGGCGCTGCTGCCGCTGGTCGAGGACACGGGCTGGTTCTTCGACACCGAACTGCTCGTGCTGGCGGAGCGGGCGGGGATGCGCATCCACGAGGTGCCGGTGGACTGGGTCGACGACCCGGACAGCTCGGTGCACATCGTGCGCACCGCCACCGAGGACCTGCGCGGCGTCTGGCGGGTCGGCCGGGCGCTGGCCACCGGGGCGCTGCCGCTGGAGCGGCTGCGCAGGCCGTTCGGCGACGACCCGCGCGACCGTGCCGTGCCGGGCGTACCGCGCGGCCTGGCCGGGCAGTTGGTGGGCTTCTGCACCGTCGGCGCGCTGAGCACGCTCGCCTATCTGGGCCTGTACACGCTGTTCCGCATGGGCATGGGCCCGCAGCCCGCCAATGCGCTGGCGCTGCTGCTCTCGGCCGTGGCCAACACCGCCGCCAACCGGCGGCTGACCTTCGGCGTGCGGGGCCGTGAGCGGGCGATGCGCCAACAGGCCCAGGGCCTGGTGGTGTTCGCCATCGGCCTCGCCCTCACCAGCGGCTCCCTGGCCGCCCTCGGCGCGGCGGGCGGCAGCGCTTCGCACGGCGCCGAGCTCTCCGTCCTGATCGCGGCCAACCTCGCGGCGACGGCGCTGCGCTTCCTGCTGCTGCGGGCCTGGGTGTTTCCACAGGCTGTGCATACGCAGAACGACACTCCCGGGAGCCCCCGTTGATCATGCGCCGTATCACCCCCCGCATCAACCCCGCACTGCTCGTGCTCCTCGCGGCCACCGCCGCGCTCTACCTGTGGGACCTCAGCGCCTCGGGCTACGCCAACCAGTTCTACGCCGCCGCCGCGCAGGCGGGCAGCGCCAGTTGGAAGGCCTTCTTCTTCGGCTCGTCCGACGCCGCGAACTCCATCACCGTCGACAAGCCGCCCGCCGCGATGTGGCCCATGGGCCTGTCCGTCCGGCTCTTCGGGCTCAGCTCGTGGTCGGTCCTGGTGCCCGAGGTGATCATCGGCGTCGCCGCGGTCGGCGTGCTGTACGCCGCCGTGCGGCGGCACTTCGGCGCGGCCGCGGGGCTGCTGGCGGGCGGGGTGCTCGCGCTCACCCCGGTCGCCGCGCTGATGTTCCGCTTCGACAACCCCGACGCGCTGCTGTGCCTGCTCATGGTGTGCGCCGTCGCGTGCGTGCTGCGGGCGCTGGAGCACGCGAGCACCAAGTGGCTGATGCTTGCCGGGTTCTGCTTCGGGCTGGGCTTCCTGGCCAAGACCCTGCAGGCCTGGCTGATCCTCCCGGCGCTCGCCCTGGTGTACCTGGTGTGCGCGCCGACGCGGCCGCTGCGCCGGGTGGGCCAGCTCCTCCTCGCCGGGCTGGTGCTGGTCGTGGCCGGCGGCTGGTGGGTCGCGGTCGTCGAGCTCATGCCGGCCGCGTCGCGTCCGTACATCGGCGGTTCGCAGCACAACAGCTTCCTGGAACTGACCTTCGGCTACAACGGCCTCGGCCGCATCAACGGCGACGAGACCGGCAGCGTCGGCGGCGGCCACGGAGGCGGCGGTCATGGCGGCGGTCACGGCGGGGGCTGGGGACAGCCCGGCATCGGGCGGCTGTTCGCGCCGGACACGGGCGGCCAGATCGCCTGGCTGCTGCCGGCCGCCCTGGTGCTGCTGGTGACGGTGCTGTGGCTGCTGCGGCGCGCGGGGCGTACGGACATCCGCCGGGCGGCGTTCCTCGTGTGGGGCGGTGCGCTGCTGATGACCGCGGTGGTCTTCAGCTTCATGTCGGGGATCTTCCACCAGTACTACACGGTGGCCCTGGCCCCGTACGTGGCGGCGCTCGTCGCCATGGGCGCCGCGGTGCTGTGGGAGCGCCGGGCGGTGTCGGTGCTCGCGCTGGTGACGACGGGGTCGGCGGGGTGGGCGTACGTCCTGCTGGGCCGTACCCCGCACTGGCTGCCGTGGCTGAAGTGGGCCGTCCTGGCCGCAGGTGTGGCGGCGGGCGTCGCCCTGCTCCTCGTGCGCCGCGGCGAGGGCCGCGGGGTGCGCTGGGCCGCGGCGCTCGCGGTGGGCAGTGCGCTGGCGGGGCCGTTCGCGTACACGTTGAACACGGTGAACTCCGCGCACGGCGGCTCGATCGTGACGGCGGGCCCGGCGGTCCGGGGCGGCTTCGGCGGGTTCGGCCGCGGCGGACACGGCGGGCCCGGTGGCCGGGGCGGTCGGATGCACGGCTTCCCGGCGGGCTTCCCCACGGGGGACTCCGGGCCGCGCACGGGTGAACGGCCGGGCGGTCCGGGCGCGTTCGGCGGCATGGCCGGACTGCTCGGCGGGCAGCGGGTGAGCCCCGCGGCCGCTGCCGCGGTGGCGAAGGATGCCGGGAAGTACACCTGGGCCGCGGCGGCCGTCGGCTCGCAGAGCGCGGCGGGCTACCAACTCGCCACGCAGCGGCCCGTGATGCCCGTCGGCGGATTCAACGGCAGCGACCCCTCGCCGACGCTCGCGCACTTCCAGCAGCTGGTGAAGGACGGACGCATTCACTGGTTCATCG
Source organism: Streptomyces sp. AM25 (assembly GCF_058146165.1). Classification (NCBI taxonomy): domain Bacteria; kingdom Bacillati; phylum Actinomycetota; class Actinomycetes; order Kitasatosporales; family Streptomycetaceae; genus Streptomyces; species Streptomyces sp. AM25. The sequence continues at coordinate 138,997 of NZ_JBKIWN010000014.1, forward strand.
CCTCCGGCGGTGAACGGGGCGGATGGGGCGGCAAGGGCGGCAAGGGTGGCCGCGGTACGGCCACGGAGATCACGACGTGGGTGGAGGCGCACTTCGCCAAGGTCACGGTGGGGGGTGCGACCTTCTACGACCTGACGCGGAGCGTGTGACGCGGACCGCATGAAAAACCGTTTGTACGGCGTAGAGCGGCCCTTGTACGGTGTACGACGCACGTCAGTCGTACACCGTACAAGGGGGAACACGCATGACGGCGACGACCGCCGGCTCACCCGGCACCGAGGCCGCAGTGCGGCCACCACGCAACCCGGCCCGCTGGATGATCCTTGGCGTCATCTGCCTCGCACAGCTCACGGTGCTGCTGGACAACACCGTGCTCAACGTGGCCATCCCGTCCCTCACCGAGGAGATGGGAGCCACCACGTCCGACGTCCAGTGGATGATGAACGCCTACTCGCTGGTGCAGGCCGGACTGCTGCTGACCGCGGGCAACGCCGCCGACCGCTACGGGCGCAAGAAGATGCTCGTCACGGGCCTCGCCCTCTTCGGCGTCGGTTCGCTGCTGGCGTCCCTCTCCACGACCACCGGTGAACTGATAGCCGCCCGCGCCGGCATGGGCGTCGGCGGAGCGCTGCTGATGACCACCACGCTGGCCGTCGTCGTCCAGACCTTCGACGACGAGGAGCGCCCGAAGGCCATCGGCGTGTGGGGCGCGGTGAGTTCGCTCGGCTTCGCCGCCGGGCCGCTCATCGGCGGCGCCCTGCTCGACCACTTCTGGTGGGGCTCGATCTTCCTGATCAACCTGCCGGTGGCCCTGATCGGTCTGATCGCGGTGCTCAAGCTCGTCCCCGAGTCGAAGAACCCGACCGGCGACCGGCCCGACCTGCTGGGCGCCCTCCTCTCGACCATCGGCATGACCGGCGTCACCTTCGCGATCATCTCCGGCCCCGGGCACGGCTGGACGTCCCCGCGCGTGCTGCTGTCGGCCGCGGTCGGCGCCGTCGCGCTGGCGGCCTTCGCGCTCTGGGAGCGCCGCATCCCGTACCCGATGCTGGACATGCACTTCTTCCGCAACAGCCGGTTCGTCGGCGCGGTCGCGGGCGGCATCCTCGTCGCCTTCGGCATGGGCGGCTCGTTCTTCCTGCTCACCCAGCACCTGCAACTCGTCCTGGGCTACGGGCCGCTGGCGACGGGCCTGCGCATGACCCCGCTCGCCCTCGTCATCGTCGTCCTCAACCTGACGGGCGTGGGCGCCCGGCTGCTGCCGAAGGTGGGCACCCCGATGGCCATCGCGGGCGGCATGGGCCTGCTGGCGGTCGGCCTCGCGGCCATCGCGACGCTCGGTGCGCACGGGTACGGGGGCATGCTGCTGGGCCTGGTCCTGATGGGCACCGGCATCGCCCTGTCCATGCCGGCCATGGCCAACGCCATCATGTCGGCGATACCGCCGGAGAAGGCCGGCGTCGGCGCCGGCGTCAACGGCACGCTGCAGGAGTGCGGCAACGGGCTGGGCGTGGCGGTGCTGGGCGCGGTGCTCAACTCGCGCTTTGCGGCGCTGCTTCCCGCAGTTGCCGCGGGGGCCGGTTCGTTGCCGGCCGCCCTGGAGAGGGCACACACGCCTGCGCAGCGGGCGGCGATCGCGGACGCGTTCGCCACTGGCGTGCACACCAGCCAGCTGGTGGGTGCGGCGGCCGTGCTCGCCGGCGGCGTGGTGGCGGCCGTGCTGCTGCGCAGGGCGGAGCGGGCTGGGGCGCGGTAGGCAGGCGCCCCGAAGGGGCGCGGGGAACTGCGCGACCAGCCACGGACGACCCGCAGCCGACACACCGCCCCCCAGCGAAGCGCCTAGCATCGGGCTCGCACCATCATCGAGAGGAAGAGCGCTCCATGAGCAAGGCCCCGCACACCAGCGTCTGGCTGAGCGGAAAAGCCGGCGCCCAGAAACACCGGAGCAGCGCCGCAGGCGAAGGGCTCGACCGGGACCGGATCGTCGCTGCCTCCATCCGCCTGCTGGACGCGGAGGGCCTGGCCAAGTTCTCGATGCGGAAGCTCGCTTCCGAGCTCGGTGTGACCGCCATGTCGGTCTACTGGTACGTCGACAACAAGGACGACCTCCTCGAGTACGTCATGGACGAGGTCAGCGCCGAGATGCGCGTCCCCGACCCGGCCGACGGGTCCGAGGACTGGCGCGACCAGCTGCGCCTGCTCGCCTGCGAGTACCGCGCGATGCTGCTCGCCCACCCCTGGATGCCCCAGCTCGTGGGCCGGTACCAGAACATCGGGCCGCACGCGATGAAGTTCGCCGACACCGCGCTGGCCGTGATGCGCCGCTGCGGGGTGCCGCCGGAGTCCATGTCGGGGGCGATCTCCGCGCTGTTCCAGTTCGTCTTCGGCTACAGCACGGCCTGGGGCCTCTACCGGGAGCGCTGCAGGGCGGCGGGCCTCGGTGAGCAGGAGTACTACCAGGACGTCATGGACGGGTTCACGAACCGCCCCGACCTCATGGAGACGTACAAGGAGTCGGCCGCGCTGCTCCGGTCCCGCGACACCGACACGGTCGAGCAGATGTTCACGCGGGACTTCGAGTTCGGGCTGGAGACGGTCGTCGCCGGCATCGAGGTCATGCGCGACCGCGTCCTCTCCCGGCAGGAACAGCAGGAGCAGCAGAACGCATAAGGGCCCCGGGGGCGGTGCGCCGACAGGCCGTCCCCTGCCTGTCGACAACGCACACCGCCGCTCCGGGGCCGTGCGCCGGGAACGTTGCTTGCCGTTCTGTTCCCGGCTCCGCCGCGGGACGCGCCCTCCGCTCAAAGGCGCGCCCCGCAGCGGGGTCCGATCAGCCGGCCTGCCGGGCCGGCTCCTCCGCCTTCGCCGTCGCGCCGGCCGTCTCGCCGGTGGCGACCCGGCTCTTCAGCGCGACCTCCTTGATGAAGAGCGTCACGATGAAGGCGATCAGCGCGCACGGGGCCGCGTAGAGGAACACGTCGCCGACGCCGTGCCCGTAGGCGCTCTCGATCACCGTGCGGATCGGGGCGGGCAGTGCGGACGGCTTGGGGATGTCCCCGCCGGAGCCCTGCTGCGCCAGGGCCGCGCCCTTGGGGCCGAGGGCCATGAGGCCGTCCTTGATGTAGTTCGTGACCCGCGTGGCGAGCACCGCACCGAGCGCGGAGACGCCGACCGCACCGCCGAGGGAGCGGAAGAAGGTCACCACGGAGCTGGCGGCGCCGAGGTCCTTCGGCGCGACCTGGTTCTGCGTGGCGAGCACCAGGTTCTGCATCATCATGCCGATGCCGAGGCCCATCAGCGCCATGTAGATGGCGAGGTGCCAGTACGGGGTGTCGTAGCGCATCGTGCCCAGCAGGCCGAGGCCGGCCGTGAGGAGCAGACCGCCGGAGACCAGCCAGACCTTCCAGCGGCCGGTCTTGGTGATGATCTGGCCCGAGACGGTGGACGAGATGAACAGGCCGCCGATCATCGGGATCGTCATCACACCGGACATGGTCGGCGTCTTGCCGCGCGCCAGCTGGAAGTACTGCGAGAAGAAGACCGTGCCGACGAACATCGACACACCGACGAAGAGGCTCGCGACGGAGGCGAGGGCGATCGTCTTGTTGCGGAACAGCCGCAGCGGAATGATCGGTTCGGACGCCTTGGACTCGACGAACAGGAAGAGCGCGGCGAGCGCGACCGCGCCGCCGACCATCGCGAAGGTCGTCCCGGAGATCCAGGCGTAGTCGGATCCGGCCCGGGTCACCCAGACCAGCAGCAGGGTCACCGCGGCGGTGATGAAGAAGGCACCGGCCCAGTCGACCTTCACGTTCCGCTTCACCACGGGGAGCTTGAGCGTCTTCTGCAGCACGATCAGCGCGAGGATCGCGAAGGGCACGCCCACGTAGAAGCACCAGCGCCAGCCGAGCCAGGAGGTGTCGGTGATGACGCCGCCCAGCAGCGGGCCGCCGACGGTCGCGACGGCGAAGGTCGCACCGAGGTAGCCGCTGTACCGGCCGCGCTCGCGCGGGGAGATCATCGCCGCCATGACGATCTGGGCGAGGGCCGACAGGCCGCCCACACCGATGCCCTGGATCGCCCGGCAGGCGATCAGCATGCCGGTGTTCTGCGACAGACCGGCCGCCGCCGAACCGGCGACGTAGATCACCAGGGATATCTGGACGAGCAGCTTCTTGCTGAAGAGGTCGGACAGCTTGCCCCACAGCGGGGTGGAGGCGGTCATCGCGAGCAGCGAGGCCGTCACGACCCAGGTGTAGGAGGACTGGCTGCCGTGCAGGTCGTGGATGATCTCCGGCAGGGCGTTGGAGACGATCGTCGACGACAGAATGGCCACGAACATGCCGAGCAGCAGTCCGGACAGCGCTTCCATTATCTGACGGTGCGTCATGGGGGCGCCGGAGCCGGGTGCGGCTCCCTGTTCGGCCTGGCCGCCCCGCACACCGGAAGGTGTGGTCGTGGTCATGGACTTCCTGTTCTTGATCGGGGTTCTACGAAGCGACGGGGCGCTTCCAGACGGTGATGTGTGCGGGTGCAGGGGACGTCCGGTCCGGTGCCGGCTCGCGCGTGGGCGGCGGGCACTGGCCGAAGCTTTCGCGGAGCCGCGCCAGCAGGCCGGCGAGGACGGCGACATCGGAGTCGGACCAGTCGCTCAGGCAGCCGGCCAGCGCGGCGGCGTGCCGCCGGGAGACCTCGTCCAGCAGGGCCTCCCCGCTGGGGGTGAGGCGGACCAGCCGGGAGCGCTTGTCGAGCGGGTCCGGCGTGCGGTCGAGCCAGCCGTGCGCGGCGGCGTAGGAGACGTGCCGGCTGGTCACCGACATGTCGATGGCGAGCAGCTCGGCCAGCCTGCTCATCCGCATCTCGCCGCACCGCGCCAGCAGGGTCAGCATGATCGCCGTGGCGGGGGAGCAGCCCTCGGGGAGGACCCGGCCGATGCCGCGCCGGACCGCGCCGAGGGCGCCGAGCTGGCGGGCCAGCTCTTCGTAGTGCTCCTGTGCGGCCATCGGTTCGTCGGCTCCCCTGAGGTCCTGTCCCGGATATCGGTTGCTCGGGGCAACCGTATGGGCAATTGATTGCTCAAGGCAAATGAAAAAGGGTGATTGTCGGGTAAAGGAACCCTCAAGGATTGCTGGGGCCACGGTAAAGGTGCAGGCCCGGGTGTGCTGGGTGGTCCGGCTTCGCTAGGGTCCTGGCCTATGGCCAACCCCCATCAGCAGAGCCCCCACGGTGACCACGACCCTGCGGGCAGCACTCAGATGTTCCGTGCCTTCGTCGACGAGAGCGCCGGTGCGCCGGCCGCGCCGGCGGTCGGTGGCCGGGCCGCCGCCCGTGCGGCGAGGAGCTCGTCGGGGCCTCGTGCCGGCGTGATCCTCGGTGTGATCGTGGCGATCGTCGTCGTCGCCGGAGCCGCCTGGCTCGCCCTCAGCTGAGACGGGTCCCCGACGGGCCCGGGTCCGGGGCGGGTGACGGGGCGCGGTACGGCGTGTCCGTCACCGTGATGTCCCGCGTCTCCATGTGCATGCCCGGCAGGACCCGCCAGGCGTCCACGCACACCGTCCACGCCTGCCGGGCCGTTCGCCGCGGGGCGATCGGTACCGGGAGCGGGCGGGTGGACGCGACCGTCGCCCAGTCGTGGCCGAGTGCGTCGACGACGTGCGTGCCGAGGGTGACCGTGCCCTGCGTGACCGGGGCGCTGCCGGGGTTGGTGAAGTCCAACGTGACGTCCTCGCACCAGGGTTGCTTGCCCGGTTTGCGTTGCGGTTCCCCGATGACGACCCTCGGTGAGGGGGTCGGCGTCGGCGAGGGGGGCGGTGACGGCGTCGCCTTCGGCGTTGGTGTCGGTGACTGCGAGGGCTCGGGCTTGGGCGAGGGCGATCTGGAAGGGGCGGGACTCGGCGTGGGCGAGGGGTCCAGCGGGACGAACTCCACGCCGCCCGTGGGTGGTACGGCCTGGGACGCGTCGGGCCCGGCGGCCCCCGTGGCGACATAGCCTTCTCGGTCGCTGCCGCCGCAGCCCGTTATCAGTGCGCCCAGGCATAAGGCTGTGGCCGAAGCGGAAGCCAGCGTCTTCCGTCGCATCGGCCTATTTTTGCTGACAGTACGTCGGTTGCGCCAGGGGTCGGCTGCGGGCCGGCTGTGGCTGGTCGCGCCCACGCGGCGGAGCCGCATATCGACACAGCCCCGCGCCCCTGACGGGGCGCTCAGTCCGCGATCAGGCCCTCCCGCAGCTGGGCCAGCGTGCGGGTCAGGAGGCGGGAGACGTGCATCTGCGAGATGCCGACCTCCTCGCCGATCTGCGACTGCGTCATGTTGGCGAAGAACCGCAGCATGATGATCTGGCGTTCCCGCGGGGGCAGTTTGGCCAGCAGGGGCTTGAGGGACTCGCGGTACTCCACGCCCTCCAGGGCCGTGTCCTCGTATCCCAGCCGGTCCGCGAGGGAGCCCTCGCCGCCGTCGTCCTCGGGGGAGGGGGAGTCCAGCGAGCTCGCCGTGTAGGCGTTGCCCACGGCCAGGCCGTCGACCACGTCCTCCTCGGAGACGCCCAGGCAGAGCGCCAACTCCGGGACGGTGGGCGAGCGGTCGAGCTTCTGCGCCAGTTCGTCGCTGGCCTTGGTGAGGGCGAGACGCAGCTCCTGGAGGCGCCGCGGCACGCGCACGGACCAGCTGGTGTCCCGGAAGAAGCGTTTGATCTCACCGACCACGGTGGGCATCGCGAACGTCGGGAACTCGACGCCCCGTTCACAGTCGAAACGGTCGATGGCCTTGATCAGGCCGATCGTCCCGACCTGGACGATGTCCTCCATCGGCTCGTTGCGGCTGCGGAAGCGGGCGGCCGCGTAGCGCACGAGGGGCAGGTTGAGTTCGATGAGGGTGTCGCGGACGTACGTCCGCTCGGCACTGTCCCGCTCGAGCGTCGCGAGCCGCAGGAAGAGGGAGCGGGAGAGGGTGCGGGTGTCGATGGGTTCGCAGGCGTCGAGCACTGCGGGCGGTGCGTCGTTGGCGAGCACCTTTGCGCTGCCCAGGTCTACGGACATGCCACCCCCTTGAGGTCGCGGACGGGTCACAGCAGCTCCCTCGTACGAGGGTTACAGCCTCCACCTGAATACCGGAGGCTGCGCTGCGGCAAACGCAGTTCCTGCAGAATGTCACATGTCGGCAACACGCTGTAGCGTCAAGTCGACTTATCTTCCCCATGACACCGGGGATGCTGTCACCCGCGGGGGTTAGGCGTCGATTCGATTTGCGGAGCGCAGCCTGGCGAAGCTCCGCGACAGCAGCCGGGACACATGCATCTGGGACACCCCCAGCTCCGCGCTGATCTGCGACTGCGTCAAATTGCTGTAGTAGCGCAGTAGGAGGATGCGCTGTTCGCGCTCCGGCAGCTGTACGAGCAGATGCCGTACGAGGTCGCGATGCTCCACCCCGGCCAGCGCCGGGTCCTCGTAGCCGAGCCGGTCCAGCAGGCCGGGCAGGCCGTCGCCCTCCTGGGCGGCCTCCAGCGAGGTCGCGTGGTACGAGCGGCCCGCTTCGATGCAGGCCAGCACCTCGTCCTCGCCGATCTTCAGCCGCTCGGCGATCTCGGCCGTGGTCGGGGAGCGCCCGTGCAGCACCGTCAGGTCCTCGGTGGCGCCGTTCACCTGCACCCACAGCTCGTGGAGACGGCGCGGGACGTGCACGGTTCGGACGTTGTCGCGGAAGTAGCGCTTGATCTCCCCGACGACGGTCGGCATGGCGAAGGTCGGGAACTGCACCCCGCGGTCGGGGTCGAAGCGGTCGATGGCGTTGATGAGGCCGATGGTGCCGACCTGGATCACGTCCTCCATCGGCTCGTTGCGACTGCGAAAGCGCGCTGCGGCGTACCGCACGAGGGGGAGGTTGGCTTCGATCAGGGCGGCTCGTACGCGGGCGTGCTCCGGCGTGCCCGGCTCCAGGCCGGCGAACTCCTTGAAGAGCACCTGGGTCAGCGCCCGGGCGTCGGCGCCCCGGCTCTCACGGGTGCGGGGGGCGGCTTCCGGGTCGGCCGGGCCGGTCGCGGTGGCCTCGCCGGAGTGACCGGTTCCGGGGTCCGTGTCCGGCGCCGGGTCGTCGTCCGGTGCGGAGGCAGGGGGTTCTGTGTCGGAGGCGGTACGGGCCGGCACGGTCACACCCCTTCAGGAACCTTGACAATGCGGTCAACTCTCCGGCAAAAGCGGTCATAGCATCACAAGACATGTCCAGAGTGTGCAAGCACCGCAATACGTGGTGTTGCACTGGAGAAGCCCCTCACCGTGGCGGTGAGGGGCTTGGCGCGAAAGGGTCCTGCGGAGGCCTCAGAACGGGTAGTCCGCGATCACCCACGTGGCGAATTCCCGCCACTGGGCGACGCCCGCTTGGTGGGCCGGGTGCTCCAGGTACCGCTGCAGCGCCGCGGTGTCCTCGACGGAGCTGTTGATGGCGAAGTCGTAGGCGATCGGGCGGTCCGAGATGTTCCAGGCGCACTCCCAGGAGCGCAGCTCCGGGATGGCCTTCTCCAGCTCCTCGAAGGCCTCGACGCCGGCGATCACGCGCGGGTCGTCGCGGCGGACGCCCTCGTTGAGCTTGAACAGGACGAGATGACGGATCACCGTGGGACCGTGCCTTCCGTGCCGGTGCGGGTCACTTGATCAGCTGGGTCATGAACTGGCCGATGCTGTCGGCCGCGTCCGAGATCCCCTGGAAACCTATCTGGACCAGTTCGGCGGCCCTGGCCGGGGAGTGGATCACCGTGTACGCAACGAAGACGGCGAGGGCCCAGAGGGCCACCTTCTTTGTCTGCACCATGACGCACTTGCCTCCCCTGCCGTACCGCTCGCGCGGGCGGTCGGGTGAGTCTATCCGCACGTGTGCGCGAAATGAGTGGGTGTGGTGGGCGTGGCGGGCGTGGTGGGACGTAATGGCGCTCACATGACTTTTAGGGACCTATGGCCCTGGGGGGTGGGGTCCTTTGCCTGCCGTTTGCGTGCGGGGCGGGAGGGAGGATGGGGGTGTGCCTGTGCGGATCTGGCAGGAATTCGCCGGCACGCGGGTGCGGGCCTCACTGCGGGGTCCGGGACGCGTCCCCCCGACTGCGGCCCGGGCTTGTAGGCCGCATCCCCGTCGGGGGAAGCGGTTTGTCCCCCCGATACCGCTTCCCCCGCCCAGGGGGCGGCGCCATTTCGGGTGCCCCTTGAGTCTGCCGGTTCTTCGGCTGCGGGTCCGTTGTGGCTGATCGCGCAGTTCCCCGCGCCCCTGACGGGGCGCGCCCCCGCCTAGCCCCGGTTCCCGAACTCCTCGTTCAGCAGCTCTTGCAGCAGCGCTGCTTCCGCCGCACCCCGCCGTGCGAACAGTTCCTGTGCCTCGCGCAGATGTCCCTGGGCCGGGCGTGGCTCGCCCAGAGCCAGTAGTGCTCGGCCCCTCGCCCAGAGGGCGAGGGCGCGGCAGTACGTCGCCCCCGGCCCCGCTTCCAGCGTGAGGGCGCGCCCCGCGTCCGTCACCGCGTCGCGGTTCAGGTGCTGGTCCAGGCGGCAGTGGGCCAGGCGGGCCCACAGGAGGGCCTCCTCGCGCGGGGGCAGCGGCAGTGCCAGCGCCTCGCGGAGGCGGTCCGTGGCGGTGGCCGTGCGGCCGGCCCGCAGGAGGGTGCGGCCGGATTCGGTGAGGGCGTGCACCAGCGCCGGCACGTGGCCCAGTGCACGGGCCTCCTCCGTCGCCCTGCCGACCGCCTCCACCGCCTCGTCGGTCCGGCCCAGTGCCGACAGGGCGCCCGCCCGGTCGGCCAGCGCCTCGGCCGCGTGCGTCGGCGAGCCCTCCGTGCGGAACGCGTCCTCGGCCCGGGCCAGCAGCGGCACGGCCTCCTCGGGGCGGCCCATGGCCAGGAGCAGGGCGCCGTGTTCGTGCGCGGCCAGGGTGCGGATCAGGGGGTCCGTCTCCGCCAGGCGCAGGCTCTCGCGCAGTTCGGTCTCGGCGCGCTCGTACGTGTCCGGCCCGGAGCGGGGTGCGCCGAGCAGCCGCAGGGCGCGGGCCGCGCTGATGTCGTCGCCGTCCTTGCGGGCGCGTTCGAGGGCCTGCCGGGCGGAGGGCTCCAGGTCCGGGTGGAGGCCGGTGCCGGAGAGGAGCTGCCCCCAGGCCGTCAGGAGGTCCGTCGCCGCGCGGATGCCGCCGGGAAGGTCCAGGCGCAGCACCTGGTCGACGGTGGCGAGCAGGTGGGGGTGGGCGTCGCGCAGCCAGGCGGCTGCGGCGGCCCTGTCGTGGAGGGGCTGCCCCGCGACGGAGGGGCGGCGCATGTGCCGGGGGACGGGGCTGTCGGGGCGGTGGTGCAGCAGCGCGTTCGCGGCGGTGGCCAGGTGGTGGTCCAGCAGGCGCAGCAGGGCGACGTCGCGGACGGGCGGGCTGTCGGTGTGCTCGCTCTGCCGGCGGGCGAAGAGCTTCACCAGGTCGTGGTGGCGGTGCCGGTCCGGGCCCAGGGGCTGCAACAGGCCTGTCGAAGCAAGGGAGTTCGCGAGTGCGGCTGCCGCCCCGGCGTCGGTGTCCAGGACGGCGGCCGCCGTCGCCGTGTCGAAGGACGGCGCATCGGCCAGCGCCAGCAGCCGGAAGGCGCGGGCCTGTTCGGGGTCGAGGGCGTCGTACGCGGCGTGCAGGACGTCCCCGCCCCCGGCCGGCTGCGGCACGAGGCCGGCCGCGATGCGCACGGCCAGCGGGAGGCCTGCGCAGGACTCCACGACGGCGAGGGCGTCGGGGCGCGGGCGGCCCGCGATCGTCTCCAGCATGTGGAGGGCTTCCGCGTCGGTCAGCGGCGGTACGGGGACGGACCCGTCGAAAGGGGCGCTGCTGGTGATCAGGGCGGTGCAGCCGGGGGAGTTGGGGAGGAGGGGGCGCAGCTGGTCCTCGTCGCGGGCGTTGTCCAGGAGGACGAGGACGCGGCGGCCGTGGAGCAGGGAGCGGTAGAGGGCCGTGCGGTCCTCCTCGCTCTCCGGTACGGCCTGTTCGTCGACGCCGAGCGCGTGCAGCAGTCGGGCCAGGGCGGTGGCCGTGTCGACGGGCGAGGGGTCGGCGCCGCGCAGGTCCAGGTGGAGGCGGCCGTCGGGGTACGCGTGCCGGAGGGTGTGGGCGGCGTGGACGGCCAGGGTGGTCTTGCCGACGCCCGCGGGGCCGGTGAGGACGACGGGCGCGTGTACCGATGCGTCCGTGATGCGTGCGAGGAGTTCCTCGCGGCCGGTGAAGTCCCGTATGTCTGGCGGGAGTCCGTCGGGGACGTCGCCTGCGGGCGGGTGCGCCGGGGCCGCGAGCGTGCCGTCGCCGGTGAGGATGCGGTCGCGCAGGCGGGTGAGGCCGGGGCCCGGTTCCGGGGCCGCGTCGAAGACGGTCAGGGCCTCGGCCTGCCGTCCGCTGCGGTGCAGGGCGAGCATGAGCAGGGCGCGCGGGCGTTCGCGCAGGGGGTGGACGGCGACCAGCGCGCGCAGGTCGGCGACGGTGTCGGCGTGCCCGCCCGCGGCGATGGCGCAGTCGAACAGGTCCTCGCGGGCGGTGGCGTGCAGGTCGTCGAGCCGGGCGCGCTCCTGCTCGGCGTACGGGCCGGTGAGGCCGGCCAGGGCGGTGGTGCCCTCCCACAGGGCGAGGGCGGCGCCGAGCCGGTCCCGGGCGCCGTCGAGGTCGCCGGCCTCGCGGGCGGCGGAGGCCGCGGCGCAGTGCGCGGCGAAGGCGGTGGCGTCGACGGTCTCCGGGCCCGCCCGCAGGGACCAGGCGCCGCCCTCGGAGCGCAGGGTCTCCGTGCCGAGGGCGGCGCGGAGCCGGGAGATGCAGTCGCGCAGGGTCCGGCCGGCTCCCTCGGGAGGGGCGTCGCCCCAGAGGGCGGCGGCGAGTTCGCGGGTGGTCGCGGGCCGGCCGCCGAGGAGGAGCACGACGAGGACGGCGCGCTGGACGGGGGAGCCGAGGGGGAGGGGGTGGCCGTTGTGCTCGGCGCGTACGGGGCCGAGCACGTGGAAGCGGAGGCCGTCGTGCGGGTTCATGGTGCCCTTGCCCTTGGGGTGTCCGGTGCCGGGGTGGTGCGTCGGGTGCGGGTCGGCTTCGGTTGCTCGCGCCCACGCGGCGGAGCCGCATGATGTGACAGCCCCGCGCCCCTTTGGGGCGCGATCACCCGAAATGCACCTTACCGTCAGTCCACGGACTGCGCGAAGCGGAAGAAGCTGTACGGGTCGTACGCCCGCTTCACCGCCTGGAGGCGCGGGTAGTTCCGGCCGTAGTACGCCTCCCGCCAGTTGCGCAGCGCCGGGTCCATGTAGTTCTGGTACGAGCCGCCGTTCGAGTACGGGGCGATCGTCCCGTAGCCGCGGTCCACCCAGGCCTGCGCGGCGTCCCGGGCGCCGTCCGGGGCCGTCAGGCCCAGCTGGAAGTCCGTCTCGAAGAGCACGTCCCGGTGGACGAACGCGGTCGCCTCCGGCGCCACCGCGCCGGTCTCCCCGCCGTACGCGAAGAAGCCCAGGAAGCGGAACTGGCCCGGCCGGACGTCCGCCGTGAAGGCGGCCAGCGCCTCCGTGGTGGCCCGCCGGGCCCACGGGCGGGTGAAGAAGAGGTTCCGGCCGGTGACGAAGTGGTCGCGCGGCAGCTGCGCCCGGGGCGAGTAGCCGACCCGGTGGCACTGGTCCGCGGTCCGGTCGGCACAGCCGAAGACCCGCATCATCCCGGTGCGGTAGGGGAGTTCGGCCGCCTCCCGGCCCGCCGGCTGCACGCCGATCGCGGAGACCAGGCGGTCCAGCAGGGCGTCGGCCGCCGCCTGCGGGCCCGCGTACGTGCCGCTCACCTGCACCGACGGCTCCGCGCCGGAACCGGTGTCCAGCTGGACCGTGAGCTCCGACGCCAGCTCCGCCGGCGCCGCCGCGATCCACTGCTGCCACGCCTCGACCGCCTCGGGCGCGGCCCGCCACGGCAGGACGAGGCTGAAGACCACCATCGAGGGCAGCTGGGTCGGCCTCACCTCGTACTCCGTGACGATCCCGAAGTTCCCGCCGCCCCCGCCGCGCAGCGCCCAGAACAGGTCCGCGTTCTCGCGCTCCGAGGCGTACACCGTGCGGCCGTCCGCCAGGACGACCTGTGCCGAGACCAGGCGGTCGCAGCCCATGCCGAACTTCCGTGCGTGCGGCCCGAGTCCGCCGCCCAGCAGCCAGCCCCCGGCGGCCACGGTCGGGCAGGTGCCGCCCGCGACCTGGATGCCGTGCCGGTCCAGCGTCGTCACCACGTCCACGCCCTGGCAGCCCGGACCCAGCCGGACCGTGGAGCGGTCCACGCGCACGGAGTTCAGCCGGGACACGTCGACGACCAGGCCCGGGGTCGTCGAGTAGCCCGCGAAGCTGTGGCCGCCGCTGCGGGCGGCGGTGGCCAGGCCGTGCTCCTGCGCGAAGCGGATGCACGCCTCGACCTCGGTGTTCGTCGTGCAGTACGCGACGGCCTGCGGGTTCACCGTGTCGTACTGGGCCAGTTGGAGCTGTCTGGCCACGTCGTACCCGCGGTCGGCCGGCAGCACCAGGCGGCCGCCCAACTGCTCGCGGAGCCGGGCCCACGGCGCGGCGGGGGTGCCCGCGAAGGCGGCGGCGCCGAGTGCCGCGGCACCCGCCGCCAGGCTGCCGGCGACGCCGGCCTTGACGATCGAACGTCTGCTGATCACTGACAACTTTCCCGTCGTCCATGCCATTTCCGGCCACATGGCGGCCGTGTTCCGGCCGTTTCCGGGAGGAAGCTATGCAGTGGTTCCGCGGAACTCCAGATGCAATGCCGGTGCGGACCGTAGTCAGTCAAGTCGGCCGCGGAACAAGAGACTCCGGCCAATTGCCGGGCAACGGGCCCGGTGGTGGGAGATCCACCACCGGGCCCGGCGGGAAGGTGGCCCGTGCACCTGGTCACCGGGCGGTCATGGCGGGCAGTGTGTACAGGGTCAGCTTCGAGCCGCTTGCCGATCAGCCGAGACAGGAATTGCAATGAGCAGTGTTGCCCTGTATCCCGACGATGTCATAGCACCGAAGTACGCCGGCACCCACGACGCCGTACTCGCCGAATGGTGTTCCGAGTTGTTCGCCTCCCTGCCGAGAAGCGACCAGCGCCGGAAGGGAATGGAATATCTGCGGGGACTGCTCGGCGGGCACGGGCGGAAGTCGATCCGCAATATCGCCGCGATCATCGGTGGCCAGGCCACCGAACAGGGCATGCACCATTTCATCTCCAGTTCCATCTGGGACTGGAACCCGGTGCGCCGGGCACTCGTCCGGCAACTGCTGCGCAGCGCACCGCCGCAGGCGTGGGTGGTGCGGCCGATGGTGATTCCCAAGGGCGGACAGCATTCCGTCGGCGTGGACCGGAAATTCTTCCCCGCACTGGGGCAGGTGCTCAACGCCCAGCAGGCGATGGGTGTGTGGGCCGTGTCCGAGGAGATGGCCGCGCCCGTCAACTGGCGGCTGCACCTCTCGGAGGACTGGCTGCGCGACGACGCGCGCCGCGCCCGGGCCGCCATCCCGGACTGCGCCCGGCCCGAGTCGCTGGGCGACTGCGCGGCCGCGGCCTTCCTGGAGACGGCGGGCTGGGGGGTGCCGGTGCGGCCCGTGGTGCTGGACGCGCTGGAGGCCGACACGTGGGCGGTGGTGCGGCGGCTGCGGGCGGCCGGGGTGCCGTGGCTGGTCAGGATCGGCAGCACGTTCCGGCTCACGGCCGCGGATCCGGCGCTGCCGGGGTGCCGGACGGAGGGGGTGACCGCGCACCAGATCATGACGGCGGCCGCCGGGATGCGGCGGCCCGTCCTGTGGTCGGACCACGACCGCGCCGAGACGCTGCGGACCAGCCTGGCGGCCGGGGTCCGGGTGCGGGTGCCGGCGCGTGGGGTTCGGACGGCGCCGCCCGTCCGGAGGCCGGGGGTCGGTGATCTGCGGCTGCTCGGTGAGTGGGAACAGGGGCAGTCGTCGCCGGGGGAGTTGTGGCTCACGGACATGACCTCGCTGCATCCGGCTGCCCTGATGCAGCTGAGCAAGGTGACGCGGTTGGTGGAGCGGGACTTTGCGGAGATCGCGGATCAGGTGGGGATGCGGGACTACACCGGGCGGTCGTTCAAGGGGTGGCATCGGCATGTGACGTTGGCGTCGGCGGCCCATGCGGTTGCCGCGCAGGGGCGGACCGGTTCCGGGGGTGAGGCGGTACTTCGGCTGCGGGTTGCCTGCGGCTGAGCTCGTGCGCTCCGTTGGCTGCGGCTGTTCTTCGGGTGCGGGTTGTCGGTGGCTGGTCGCGCAGTTCCCCGCGCCCCTTTCGGGGCGCGCCGGCTGTTCTTCGGGTGCGGGTTGTCGGTGGTTGCTCGCGCAGTTCCCCGCGCCCCTTACGGGGCGCAGGCAGTGGAGTGTCAGCCCGGCCGGCGTTGCCGCAAGACGTGCTGGATGCGTGACAGCCGCAGCGCCAGTTGGATCTCGAAGGCGCGCTCCGGCCGCTGCCACTCCGGGCCGAGGAGGTCGCCGATGCGCTCCAGGCGGCGTCCCACCGTGTTCGGGTGGACGTGCAGGCGTTCCGCCGTGCGGTTGATGCTGCCGCCCGCGTCGAAGTACGCGTCCAGCGTGCGCGTGAACTCGGTGTAGCGCTGCGTGTCGTAGGCGACCAGCGGCCCGATCATCGAGCCGATGAAACCCTCGACGTCGTGCGTGTCGGACAACAGCACGCTCAGAAAGCCGTGTTCGCCGGACGAGGTGAAGCCACCCGTCGCGCCCAGCGCGATCATCGCCTCCAGGCAGCGCAGCGCCTCCTGGCAGGCGGCGGAGACGCCGGACGGCGAGGTGACGGGGCCGGAGGCGCAGACCGTCACCGGGCGTTCCAGGAGCGGGGTCAGGCCGCGCGAGACCTGTTCCGCGGCGGCCGTCGCGTCGGTGCCGGGGAGCAGGAGGACGGCGCAGCCGGCGTGCATGCTCTTCAGGCCGTTCATGCGGCGTGCGTACGAGGACGCCCAGATGGCCGTCCGGTTGTCGTTGTCCTGGGCCTCGCCCTCGGGGCGGGCGACGACGACCACGTGCGGCCGGGCCAGGTCGATGCCCAGCCGGGCGGCGCGTTCCTCGAACCGGCCCGCCGGGCGCTGCGGGCCGGTCAGCAGGTCGTCCAGCAGCCAGTCGCGGTCGTGGCCGGTGGCCGACGGCGCGGTGGTGTGCCGCATGAGCAGCAGGGCGGAGACGGTCTGGGCGGTCAGGGAGAGCAGCCGGTCGTCCCCGTCGGCGAGCGGCCGGGCGGGGTGCAGCAGGAGCGTGCCCAGGTCCCGGTCGCCCGCGAGGAGGGGCGCGGCCCACAGACCGCAGTCCAGCAGGATCGGCTCGCGCAGCGCGTGGGCGTCGACCATGGCGCGCAGGGTGTCGGCCTCGGACTCGGCGGGCATCCCGTCCGCGCCGGCCAGGATCTCGCCGTCGGGAGCATGGACGCGCAGGGCACCGCGCAGGTGGACGCCCGCCTCGTGCAGCAGGGCGTCCAGGCCGCCCCCGTCCAGCACGATGGACATCAGCCTGCCGTGCACGGCGGCAGCCCCGTCCGATGGCCGCTCGGGGCCGGAGAGGCAGTCGGCGGCGCGCTCCAGCATGCGGGTCTTCTCGATGGTGACGTCGGCGAGTTCGGCGAGGGAGGCCATGAGCGACACTTCGGCGGACGTGAACCAGCGCGCGCTGCGGCCCGCCACGTACAGCGTGCCGAACGGGCGGGTGCCGTCGGCGAGGGGGATCGCGGCGACGGCGTGAATTCCCTCGGATTTCATCAGGGAATCGAGTGCGTGACGGTGCGCGAGCCTTTCGTCGGTGGCGAAATCGGGGGTCCAGAAAGGGGCGTTGCCGCCGCTCATCGCGGGGTCGTCCGGAATGCGGAGACCGGTGCGGAGCGCCGTGGTGTGGCCGTCGCAGGCGCCGACGGCGACGGTGCCCGCCTCGCGGCCGAAGGCGGTGATCCAGGCGACGTCGAGATCGAAGAGCTGGCGGGCCTTGCGGGCCAGCACGGAAAGCAGGGAGGGCACGTCGTGGACGGTGGAGATGCCCTTTCCCGCCTCGATGAACGCGGTGAGCCGGGCCTCCTTGCGCTCTCTTCGCTCCGCCTGTGCGTAGACGGCGAGTCCGAGCCGTTTCGCCGTCTCCAGTAATGCGAGGTCGGCTTCGCCCATGCCCTGCCGGCGGGCGTCGTCGACCAGTGACTCGAAGTGGCTTATCGGCGCCTCGGCGGCCAGTAATTCCAGGACGGTGAGCGCACCGGCACCGGCCTTCGTCCCCTGCGACACAATGCTTCCCATGTGGCCCCCTGTGGTGCAGCGCAAAGAATGATCGGCGTACCTGTCGGAAGCTACGCATCGAGTAATGTCCGAGTCAACGGGCACTCAAGTCTCTTGGCGTAAAGCACAGTTGCAGAGGAAGCAAGCATGGGTGACCGCGCCCGGAACGGAGTGGTTCCGTCCGGGCGCGGTCGGCGCGGTGGCGGGTCAGGACGGCCGCACGGAGAGCGGGTGGCGGAACACCTCCGTGGGGTCGTACGCCGCCTTCACGCCCTGCAGACGGCGGTAGTTGTCCTTGAAGTACAGCGCGTGCCACGGCACGCCGGACGTGTTCAGGGCGGGGTCGGCGGTGTCGACGTCGGCGAAGTTGATGAAGCAGCCGTCCGCGTTCCCGCCCGGGACGGCGGCGGGGACGCCGCCGGTCTTGGCGAAGACCGCGCCGTAACAGCGCTGCATCCACGCGAGGGCGGCCTCGTCGAGCGCCGGCTCCTGCCAGGTGCTCATGAAGAGGACCTTCAGGACGGTGTCGCGCTGGGCCGCGGCCGTGGCGTCCGGCGCGACGGCGGCGGTGCGGCCGCCGAAGGAGTCCAGGGCCACGAGGCTGCTGTCGTGGACGGCGTCCGCGTCGTCGAGGAAGTCGTACAGCGCATCGGCCTGGTCGTCCGTGAACGCCCCCAGCAGATTGGCCGACTTGACCTTCTGGCGGCCGATCTCGGCGTCCTGCGCGTCGGACAGTGCCTTCTTGGAGGCCGGCCACGGCACGGTCTCGGCCGGCAGGACGACGGGGGAGAGGGCGCCGTCCCCGGTCACCTCGTCCAGGAAGTCCTGCAGCAGCTGCGCGGCGTCCGGGCGGTCGGCCTCGACGTGGGTGACGAGGACGGCGCCCATGTCCTGGCCCTCCTCCGGCCGTGGCCGCTGCCGGCCGAGCAGCACGAGGCTGGCGAAGAGGTGGGTGTACGGCGAGTCGGGTGCGCTGTTGCGCTCGTGCCAGCGGCCGTAGGCGCCGACGAGCGTGCGGAACGCGGGCTTGTCGAGCGTGGCGCGCGGGAACAGCACGGTGCTGGTGAGCATGTCGGCGGACGGGCGCGGGAGCAGCTGCTCCGGGTCGGTGCCGGTGGCGTCCGGGCTGCGGAACCAGTACCGGGTGACGATGCCGAAGCCGCCGCCGCCCCCGCCGGTGTGGGCCCACCACAGGTCGTGGTGGGGGTCGTCCGCGTCACGCGTGGCGACGACGGCCCTGGCTCCGCCGGTGGCCGCGTCCGCCACGACCACCTCGACGGCGAGCAGGTGGTCGACGATCAGCCCGTGCCGGCGGTTGAGGGACCCGTAGCCGCCGCCCTGGACGTGCCCGCCGAGGCCGACGGTGGCGCTGTTGCCGGCCGGGACGGCGACGCCCCAGCCCTCGTACAGCGTGCGGTACACGTCGTCGAGGGGGGCGCCCCCCTCGACCATGAAGGCGTTGCGCTCGGCGTCGAAGGCGACGGCGGTCATCTCGCCGAGGTCGACGACCAGTTGGGTGCCGGGCGCACCGCTGAAGTTCTCGTACCCGTGGCCGCCGCTGCGGACGGCCAGGCGCTTGCGGCTGCGCAGGGCCTCGGTGACGGCCTCGACGACGTCGGCCGTCGACGTGGCGATGTGGAACGCCTCGGGGGTGGACGTGAACCGCTTGTTGTTGCCGCGGGTGGTGAGGGCGGCGTAGCCGGGATCGGCGGGTCCGATGAGGGGCATGGGGGATGCCTTTCGGGGCGTCGACCGCCCGCGTTGCCGGGCAATCGGGTGGGCGGGCGGGGAACGGGGGTCTGGGGGCGGAGCCCCCAGGAAACGGCGGGCAGGTCAACCGCCCCCGCGCTCCGGGGGAGTGAGCACGGGGGCGGGGTTCAGGGGGTCTTGCGGGGCACGGCAACCGCCAGCGTGAGCGCAGCGAGCACCGCTCCGATCCACAGCACGCTCGTCATGGCGACGTTGTCGAAGGCGAGGCCGCCCGCCAACGCCCCCAGTGCGATGGAGAAGTTGAACATCGACACGTAGAGCGAGGAGGCGGCCTCCGTGGCCTCGGGGGCGGCCTGGAGGATCCACGTCTGGAGGCTCACGGGGACGGCCCCGTAGCCGAGGCCCCACAGGATCAGCAGGACGATACCCACGGCCATGCCGCCGCCGCCTACCAGGGCGAACAGCACCATCGCGGCCGTCAGCACGACGGAGATCACCAGCACGATCCGCCGCACGTGCTGCGAAACACGCGCTCCGGCAAGGAAGTTGCCCGTGATGCCGGCGGCTCCGAAGATCAGCAGCATCATGCTGACCTTGCTGCCGTCCACGCCCGCGTCCTGCAGGATCGGGCGGACGAACGTGTACGCCACGAAGTGGCCCGTCACCAGCAGGAAGGTGATCGCGATCCCGACCCGCACGCCGCGGTTCCGCCGGAAGACGCGCGGCAGTTCGGCGAAGGTGAGGGACTCGTCGGCGGGCAGCGGCGGCAGCAGCAGGACCATGCAGCACAGCGAGGTCAGGCCGAGGGCGCCGACGGCCGCGAAGGCCGTGCGCCAGTCGCTGAGGTCGCCGATCAGGGTGCCGGTCGGCACGCCCAGGACGGAGGCGGTCTCGACACCGCCGAAGATGATCGCCATGGCCCGGCCGACGTGCTCCTCGGGCACCAGCCGCAGGGCGATGCCGCCCGCGATGGCCCAGAAGCCGCCGACGGCTATGCCGATGAGGAAACGGGCGACGAGGACGATCGCGAAGTCGTCGGCGAAGGCGGAGGCGAGGTTGGCGACGCCGACCAGGCCGACGAGGACGCCGAGGACGATGCGGCGGTCGATGCGGCCGGTCGCGACGGTCACGATCGGCGCGGAGAGCGCGGCGACCAGGCCGGGCACCGTGACCATGAGGCCGGCGGTGCCGTCCGAGACGTGCAGGGCTTCGCCGACCGGGGTGAGGAGGCCGACGGGGAGGAGCTCGGAGGTCATCAGGCTGAAGATGCCGAGCGTCACCGCGGCGACGGCAAGCCAGCCCTTGAGCGGGGCTCTTCGGGGCTCCCCGGTGGTTATCGGGGTATCCGTGGTGGTCATGTGCGGGCTCCCTTGGGTTGCTGTCCTGGGGCTCCGCCCCAGACCCCGGTCTTCGCCCGCCCTCCCACCCGATTACCCCGAACCTGATCGGTTCGCTGTGCGTTTCCGGTAATCGGGTGGGCGGGCGGGGAAACCCGGGTGGTCGTCACTCGGTGCCGGGGATCTTCCGGGTCGACACCGCGATCCGGTTCCACGCGTTGATCGTGAAGATCAGCGCGATCAGCTGGGCCAGCTCCGACTCCTCGAAGTGCCGCGCCGCCTCCTCGTACACCGCGTCCGGGACGAAGCCGTCCGTCAGGACGGTGACCGCCTCGGTGAGGGCGAGGGCGGCCTGCTCCTTCTCCGTGTAGAGCCCGGCCTCGCGCCACGCGTTCAGCTGGTAGATGCGCTCCTCGCTCTCGCCCGCCTTGCGGGCGTCCTTGGTGTGCATGTCGAGGCAGTACGCACAGTGGTTGACCTGGGAGGCGCGGATCTGGACGAGCTCGACGAGCGTGGGGTCGAGGTCGGCGCGGGCGGCCGCGTCCAGGGCGATCATCGCCTTGAAGACCTTCGGGGCGGCCTTGGTGAAGTTCATTCGCTGAGCAGCAGTCATGTCGAAGACCCTAGGACGACAATCGATCGTGTCTGTGGTGCAATTCCGGGGTGAAATCGATGGTCAATCCGCAAGGTGACCCCGGTGACGCGCCGGGCAGTGACCTCCATCTGGAACTGCCCGCAGGGCCCGGCAGCCGGCGCGGTGCGCTGATGGCCGCGCTGCGCGAGGCGATACGCACCGGCCGGCTCGCCCCCGGCACCCGGCTGCCGCCGTACCGTTCGCTCGCCGCCGACCTCGGCCTCGCCCGCAACACCGTGGCCGAGGCCTACGCCGAGCTCGTCGCCGAAGGGTGGCTGACGGCGCGTCAGGGATCGGGCACGCAGGTCGCCCGGCGCGCGCAGCCACCGAAGAACACCACCCCGCGCCGCCCCACCACCCCCAACCGCCCGTCCCGCCCCGCCCACAACCTGGTGCAGGGCACCCCGGACGCCTCCGCCTTTCCGCGCACCGCCTGGCTCGCCTCCGCGCGCCGCGCCCTGACCGCGGCCCCCAACGACGCCTTCGGGCCCGGCGATCCGTGCGGGCGCATCGAACTGCGGCGCGCCGTCGCCGAGTACCTCGCCCGCGCCCGCGGCGTCCGCGCCGACCCCGCCCGGATCGTCGTCTGCTCGGGCTTCGCCGGGGCGTTGCGCCTGCTCGGCGCGGTGCGCAGCGGCACCGTCGCCGTGGAGGCGTACGGCCTGGGCTACTACCGCTCCCTGCTCGCGGACGCCGGGCTGCGCACCGTCTCGCTGCCGGTGGACGATCACGGCGCCTGCGTGGAGAAGCTCGGCGGGACGCGCGCCCGGACCGTGCTGCTGACCCCGGCCCACCAGTTCCCCACGGGTGGCCCGCTGCACCCGGAGCGGCGGGCGGCGGTCGTGGACTGGGCGCGGGCGGGCGGCGGCCTGGTGCTGGAGGACGACTACGACGGGGAGTTCCGCTACGACCGCCAGCCGGTGGGCGCCGTGCAGGGCCTCGACCCGGAGCGCGTGGTCTACATCGGCTCCGTCAGCAAGAGCCTCTCGCCCGCGCTGCGGCTGGGCTGGATGGTGCTGCCCGGGCACCTCGTGGACGACGTGGTCGCGGCCAAGGGCGAACGGGAGATGTTCGCGAGCGCGCTGGAGCAGCTGACCCTCGCGGACTTCGTCGAGTCGGGCTCGTACGACCGGCACGTGCGCCGGATGCGCCGGCACTACCGGCGCCGCCGCGACCAGCTGATCGCCGTCCTCGCCGAGCGCGCCCCGCACGTCCGGGTCACCGGCATCGCGGCCGGGCTGCACGCGGTGCTCGAACTGCCGCCCGGCACCGAGCAGTCCGTGGTGCAGGCGGCCGCCTGGCAGGGCCTGGCCCTGGAGGGGCTCGGCCTGTACCGGCACGACGCGGGCGGAACGGGCCCCTCCGACGGGCTGGTCGTGGGCTACGGCACGCCGCCGGAACACGCCTTCGCGGGGGCCCTGGAAGCGCTCTGCGAGGCACTGCCCCCGCCCCCGTAAGGACAGCGCGTCCGCCCCCGTGCGACCACAATGAACGCAATTGGCGATCATTGGGCCATGAACCATTCGCGCGTCCGCTCCGGTATGCCGGGCGAGCTGCGGATCACGGTGTGCTGGAGGTCGGTGAGGGTCCTGGCGGCGAGCTGCCGCCGCCAGGCCAGTTCGGCCTCCCGCATGTACCGGGAGATGTGACAGGGGTGGCCGGTGGCCTGGGAGATCTGGCTCTGCGGCCCGCGGTGCCGGATCTCGGAGCAGCGGAACGCCTTCTCCGGGCCCTCGATGGCGCTCACGATGTCCATCAGCGTGATCGCCCCCGGCTCGCGCGCCAGCCGGAAGCCGCCCTGCGGGCCGGGACTGGAGCTGACCACCCCGGCCCGGGCCAGCGCCTGCAGCTGTTTCCCGAGGTAGGCCGGGGGAAGCTCGTAGAACGCGGCGAGCCGCGCCGCGGTCACCGGCCGCTCCGGGCCGACCCAGGCCAGGTTGAGGCAGGTGTGCAAGGCCCATTCCACGCCCTCGCTCATTCGCATGAACTGGATGCTATAGACGGGTAATTGGTCATGCAAAATACTTGTACATGCTTCTACCTCAGAGGCAACCCCCACATGGGAGGAAGGCCCCTGAGGTAGTGGGAAATGTCGGGCTGCAGTTCACCGCCCGAGGACGACGCCGAGCTCCGTCTCCAGCCGGTTCAGGTCGTTCTTGTGGCCGTGTGCTGCGATATGTCCGTCCGGGCGGACGAGGTAATAGCCCTGTTTGCCGCAACCCGTCGCCGCAACCGCCGACTCGGGAAGCCGCACGACGGCTGTTTGCGGCCAACGTGCCGCGATATGGCCGATTTCCGTCAGCCACGCACTGTCGGCCGCAGGCGCGTGGAGTACGAGCGTCCAGCCCGGCGGACCGTCCTGCGGCCCCGCGATGCCGGACGCGAGCGCGGCCTGCCGCGGAAACGTGCCGCCGACCCGGGCCCCGCCGGACAGCCGTCCGCGCAGCCGGCACGCCGCACGGCCGCCGGGCAGCTGCGTGTCCCGCTCCGGCGCGTAGGCCAGCCGCCGCCCGGCCATGACCGGGGTGTAGAAGCGGGAGACGGCACCCGTGCGGTCCAGCAGCCGGAAGGCCGCGTCCCGGGCCAGCACCCGGCCCGGGCCGCCCGCCATCCAGGCCCGGGTCTGGACGTCCGTGTCCCGGACGATCTTCCGGGTGGCCTCGGAGCGCTCCGGCCCGTAGGTGTCGAGCAGCGCGGCCGGCGACTCGCCGCGGATCACGGCGGCCAGCTTCCAGCCCAGGTTGTGGGCGTCCTGCAGGCCGTTGTTCATCCCCTGCCCGCCCGCCGGGCTGTGCACGTGCGCCGCGTCGCCCATGAGGAAGACCCGGCCCCGCCGGAACTCCGTCGCCCGCCGCGCGTGCACCCGGAACTCCGTCTGCCACACCGGCTCGGTCAGCCGCACCCCGCGCGGCCCGCGCTCGTCGACCAGCGCCTGCATCATCGGCACGCCCACCTCGCCGCCGCCCTCGGGCATGACGGACAGGAAGCGGTGGACGCCGTCCGGCTGCGGCACGATCACCAACGTGCCCGCCGGCGCCTGGTAGTAGAGGATCTCGTCCCGCGGCAGCCGGCCCGCGATGCGCGAGTCGACGAGCGCGAACGCCATCTCGTACGTCGTCCCCTGGAAGCCGATGCCCAGCTGCCCGCGCACCGAACTGCCCGCCCCGTCCGCACCGATCACGAACGGCACCCGGACCCGCTCCAGCACCCCGCCGGCGTGCTCCAGCACGGCCGTGACGCCGTCCGTCGCCTCGATGCGGCCGGAGAAGTCCACGTCGTCCAGGGCCAGCAGCCGCACACCCCGCTCGATCTTGCCGCCCAGCGACCGCAGCCGCCGGGTGAGGATCCGCTCGGTCTCCGGCTGCGGCAGCTGGCGCGCCCGCAGGTCCTCGGCGAACGTGAACGAGGCCAGCGGG
This sequence comes from Streptomyces sp. AM25, assembly GCF_058146165.1. NCBI lineage: Bacteria > Bacillati > Actinomycetota > Actinomycetes > Kitasatosporales > Streptomycetaceae > Streptomyces > Streptomyces sp. AM25. The sequence goes on from NZ_JBKIWN010000014.1 coordinate 163,339, forward strand.
CGCCGGTCGGAGAAGTAGCTGAACGCCCGGATCGGCACGGAGGCCCGGCGGATCTCGTCGGCGACGCCCAGGTCCTCCAGGATGTCCAGCACCCGCGGCCACAGCGACAGCGCCTTGGGCACCCGCATCGGCTCGGCGGCCCGGTCGACGACGCGGACGCGCACGCCGCGCCGCAGCAGCTCGCAGGCGGCGAGCAGCCCGGTCGGCCCGGCACCGACGACGAGGACGTCCACGTCGTTCACGAGCCCTCGCCCCTTCGCAGCTGCTCGTGCAGGCGCCGGGTGAGCTCGATGCGCTGCACCTTCATGGTGGCCGTGCGCGGCAGCTCGTCCAGCGTGAGGTGGACGGGGTCGGCCATGGGCGGGAAGTCCGCCACGGCCTCGCGCCAGCGCGCCGGGTCCAGCGGAAGGTCCTTGCGGGTGCACACGACCGGGAGCGGCTCGTCCTGCGGCCCGCGCAGCACCACCAGCTCGGTCAGCTCGTCCAGCCGGTCCAGCAGGGTGTCCTCGGCCTCCAGGGTGCTGTGGATCGTGGGGACGACGTCCACCTCGCGGTCGAGCAGGTGCAGGCAGCCCTCCTCGGTCCGGTAGCCGACGTCCATGCCGCGCCACCAGCCGCCCTCCTGGACCTGGCCCGCGTAGCGCTCGCCCTCGCCGTAGTAGGTGAGCACCCGGCCCGCGGCCTGCACCTCGATGTAGCCGGGGTGCTCACGCGAGGGGGCCTCGCCGCCCCGGGCGACGAGCCGGAACTTCGTGTCGCCGGGGAAGGCGTACCCCTGGCAGCGCCCGTCGGCGCCCAGCGCCGTCTCCCGGGTGAAGGCGCGGCCGACGAGCGGGCCCGTCTCGCTCTGCCCGTAGATCTGGTAGAAGACCGGGTGGTGCCGCTCCGAGGCGTGCAGCAGACGGTGCATGGTGCTCGGGTGGATGGCGTCGAAAGTGCTGCTGAAGTACTTCACGTTCGCGAACGGCTTGCGCGGGTCGTCCGCCAAGTCCTCCCACTCCATGAAGGAGTTGGGCGCCGACTCCACGAACGCGGGGCGGTGCTCGGCGAAGAACGCGGCCACGTGGTCCGGCCCGGCGTCGTCCATCACCAGGAACGGGACGCCGCGCGGCAGCAGCACCGCCAGCGCGAGCGGCATCCGCGAGTGCACGTAGGACACGTGCAGCGCGACCGTCTCGTGGCGCCGGACCAGGTCGAAGAGCTTCGCCTGCGGCCGGTAACGGCCGTGCAGCGTGCGGGGCGTGTGCACCAGCAGCTTGGGCAGGCCCGTGGTGCCCGAGGTGTGCGTGATGAGGGCGGGCTCGTCCAGCTCCTGGACGACGGGTGCCACGCGGGGCGCGCCGGCCAGGCCGGCGAGCGAGACGGTACCGGGACGGGACCCGGCCACGACGATCACGCCCTTGGCCACGTTGGGCAGTTGCGGGTCGCCGAGCGGCCCGTCGAGCTTGGCCAGATCGGTCACCAGGTACGGCTGCTCCAGCCGGTCCAGCAACGCCAGCACGCTCGCCCCGTCCAGACCGGGCGAGAGCTGCACGGGGACGGCGCCGATCCTGGCGGCTGCGCAGGACAGGATGTTGATGTCGAAGCCGGGCGACTTGTGGATGGCGACCCGTTCTGTGGGCCGCACGCCCGCGGCCCACAGGCGGGCCGCGATGTCGTCGATGTGATCGGCGAAGGCGGCGAAGGTGAATTGCCGTCCGGCGCCCGGCAGAAGCGGCATGTCGTGGTCGAGGGTGATGAGGGTGTCGCCGTATGCGGCCGCGGCACGCTCGGCGACGAGCCCCATCCGAATGCCGGTGTCACTTGCCGTGATGGGCAGCATGTGGGTTGCTCCTTAGGTATCGGGTGCGGGTTGTCCGTGGTTGCTCGCGCAGTTCCCCGCGCCCCTTCGGGGGCGCAGCTTGTTCTTCGGGCGCGAGTAACCACCGCGGACCCGCAGTCGTCAAGCGACCGGCACGCCCTCGGCGAGCCCGGCCAAGAGGGCACCGGTAATGCGCGGCCCGTCCTGCGTAAGGACGGACTCCGCGTGGAACTGCATCGACGCGAAGTGCGGCCCCCGCAGGGCGTGCACCTCCCCGGTGTCGGGGTCCCGGCTGACCTCGACCACGCCGACGCCCGCGCAGTCCGCCCGCTCCTCGCCGCAATGAGCGGCAAACGTGTTGTAGAACCCGACGCGCTCGGCGCGCCCGAACAGGTCGATGCGCCGCTGCACCCCCTGATTGGGCACGGCCCGCCGGTGCAGCCGGAACCCCAGCTCCAGGGCGAGCACTTGATGGCTCAGACACACGGCCAGGAACGGCCGGCGCTCCGCGAGGAGAGTCCGCACGGCCCCCCGAAGATGTGCGATCTTCGGGTGGGCCGCCTCGCGCGGATCGCCGGGCCCGGGGCCCAAGACGACCAGGTCGTACCCGTCGAAGGCGTACGGCTCGTCGAACCGCCGCACGGTCACGTCCAGCCCCATGGCCCGCAGCTGGTGGTCGATCATCGAAGTGAACGTGTCCTCGGCGTCGACGACCAGCACCCGCCGCCCCTCCAGGGCCGGATGCGTCTGCCGCCGCCCGGCGTCCGGCGCCAGCCAGAAGCCGGCGATGGAGTCGTTGCGGCGGGCGAGCGCCTCCCGGACGCTCGGGTGCGCGCCGAAGCGGGCGGACGGCCCGGCCTCCAGGGCCGCGAGCAGCCCCGCCGCCTTGGCCCGCGTCTCGGCGACCTCGGACGCCGGGTCCGAGTGCCGGACGAGCGTGGCCCCGACGCCGATGCGCAGCCGCCCGGTGCGGTCGATGTCCGCGGTACGGATGAGGATCGCGGAGTCCAGGGTCCGTTCGCCCTGCCCGTCACGGCCGATGAGGGCGGCCACACCGCTGTAGTAGCCGCGGCCCTGCGGCTCGTGCCGGCCGATGACGCGGCAGGCGCTCTCCAGCGGGCTGCCGGTGACCGTGGGCGCGAACATCGTCTCGCGCAGGATCTCCCGGACGTCCCGGTCGGTGGTGCCCTCGATGAAGTACTCGGTGTGTGCCAGCCGCGCCATCTCCTTGAGGTACGGGCCGGTCACACGCCCGCCCGTGGCGCAGATGCGGGCCATCATCTTGAGTTCTTCGTCGACGACCATGTACAGCTCGTCGGCTTCCTTCCTGTCGGCGAGGAAGTCCATGACCTCGGGCAGGCTCGGCCCGGCGGCGGGGTAGCGGTAGGTGCCGCTGATCGGGTTCATCACGGCCCGCCCGCCGTGCACGCTGATGTGCCGCTCCGGCGTCGCCCCGACGAACGTGCGCTCACCGGTGTGCACGAGGAACGTCCAGTACGCGCCGGACTCGCGCTCCATGAGCCGCCGGAAGAGGGTCAGCGCGTGCGCGGTGCCGTAGCCGGTGATGTCGGCGGTGAAGGACCGCTTGATGACGAAGTTGGCGCCCTCGCCCTCGCCGATCTCCTCCGCGATCACCCGCCGGACGGTCTCCGCGTACGCGTCGTCGTCCATGTCGAAGTGCTTGCCGGTCAGGGCGATCGGGGTGTCGGGTATCCGGGCGAGCACCTCGGCGACGGGCAGCACCGCCTTGTCGGTGACCGACATGGCGAGCAGCGGCGAACCGTCGTCGGCACCCGTGAACCCGCGCTCGGCGATCTGGCGGTAGGGAACGAGGACGAGCACGTCCTCGCTGTCGTCCACCGGAAGATCGGCGAGGGTCTCCGGGGTGGTGATGCGCCCGGCGAGCACGTCGAGCGTGCCCGGCCCGGCGGTCTCGGGCCGGTGGAGAAGAGCGAAGGCGGCGGGCGGCCGGGGGCCGAGGATGCGGTCGAGCAGGCCGTCGTTCATGGTGCGGTCACCAGCGTTTCCGTGGTGGCCACGACGGCGCAGCACTCGGCGGCGTACGTTAGGGCCATGCGGTGGTACTCCTCGGAGAAGTCGGCGACGGCGTCGGCGGCGAGGAAGGCCTGGATGTCGTTGGTGTAGGCCTCGACGGCGGTCATCAGGACGCCGACGTGCGCATAGACACCGGCGATGATCAGCTGGTCGCGGCCGGCGGCGCGCATGCGGTCGAGCAGTTCGGACCTGAAGAAGGCGCTGTAGCGCCACTTGGTGAACACCCAGTCGCCCGGCGCGGGCGCGAGCGGCTCGACGACCTGCCGGTCGGCGGGGTCGACACGCATGCCGGGCCCCCAGAAGTCCTTGAGCAGCCCGCGCTGTTCGTCCGTCATGCCGCCGGGCTGCGTCGTGTACGCGACGGGCATCCCGAGCGCCTGCGCGGCCCGGCGGAGCCGGGTGGCATTACGGACCAGTTCGCTGCGGAGCCCCTCGGGGAGGGGGCGGAGGAAGTACCGCTGCATGTCGTGCAGGAGCAGAACGGCACGCGAGGGATCGGGGACCCACCGGGCGGTGTTGCGGGGCAACTGGTCGGCGGTGGGGAGGGGATAGGGGGTGATGGGAGGGATGCCGGGCATGACGATTCCTTATGCGGTAGTCGCGCCCCGTCAGGGGCGCGGGGCTGCTACTCCCCCAGCTACCGCTGGGAGGTACCCCCAGCGGCTCCGCCGCGTGGGCGCGACCGGCCACAACGAGCCGGCAGCAGACGTACTGCGCTCAGCGCCCCAGGGTCGCCCCGCCGTCCACGGTCAGTTCGTGCAGCGTGATGTGCGACGCCTGCTCGGATAGCAGAAAGACCACGGCATCGGCGACATCCTCGGGACGCCCCAACTTCCCCAGCGGTATGCCGAGTTTGAACGTCTCCGGAGAACCGTCAATGGTGCTCTGCACCGTGACCCGCTCCGTCCACATGGAGCTCAGCATCGGTGTATCGGTCGACCCCGGTGCCACCACGTTGCACCGGATCCCGTACCGGGCCACCTCCAGCCCCAGCGACTTGGTGAACATCGCGGCCGCCGCCTTCGAGGCCGCGTACGCCGCCATCCCCTGGCGCGGCGTGCCGGCCGCGTTCGACGCCACCGTCACGACCGCCCCGCGCCGCCGTGCGGTCATGTGCCGCACCACGGCCTGCGAGACGTGGAAGACGCCCTTGACGTTGACGTCGAACAGCGCGTCCCAGTCCTCGTCCCCGAAGTCCGCGACCGCGCCCGTCCGCAGCACGCCGGCCGCGTTGACCAGGCTCTCCACCGGCCCGAGCCGGTGTTCCACCTCGTCGACGACCGCCGCGACGCGCGCCGCGTCGGCGACGTCGCACACGAACCCCTCGGCCCGCACCCCGGCGGCGTCCAGCCGGGCCACGGCACCCCGCAGGGCGTCCGCGTCGCGGTCGACGGCCGCGATCACCACGTCGTCCCCGGCCCGGCCGAGCGCCAGCGCCACCGCGGCCCCGATACCACTGGCGGCACCGGTCACGAGGGCGGTTCTCGTCCCCTCCACGTGCATCCTTCCTCCCCTCAGCCCTGCCACGCGGAGACCACCGTGACGGCCTGCCGCGGGTTGAGCCGCGGATCGCAGAAGCTGGTGTACTTGTCGCCCACGCGCCCGAGCGCCGAGGCGTCCGTCGCGCACTCGGTCACGTCGTCCGGCGTGGTCTCCAGATGCAGGCCGCCCGCGACGCCGCCCGCCGTGCCCACCGCGTGCTGGAAGCCGCGGACCTCGCGGACGACCGTGTCCACGAGCCGGGTCTTGAGCCCGTCCGGCCCGGCCACGGTGTTGCCGTGCATCGGGTCGGTGAGCCAGACGACCGGGTGCCCGGCGTCCCGGACCGCCGCCACCAGCGGCGGCAGCCGGTCGGCCACGGTGTCGGCGCCCATACGGGCGATGAGGGTCAGCCGGCCCGGCTCCCGGTCCGGGTCGAGCAGCGCGCACAGCTCCAGCAGTTCGTCCGTGCGCATGGCCGGACCGACCTTGCAGGCCACCGGGTTGGCGACCTCGGCCAGCAGCGCCACGTGCGCGCCGTCGGTGCGGCGGGTCCGTTCGCCGATCCAGGGCCAGTGCGTGGACGTCAGCCAGGCCCGCCCCTCCTCGTCCCGCCGGACGAGCGGCAGTTCGTAGTCCAGCAGCAGCGCCTCGTGGCTCGTCCACACCGGCGGGCAGATGTCCGAGCGGCGGGCGGGCCGGTACCAGCCCAGGTGGGTCATGGCCTCCTGGGCGGCCAGGTAGCCGGTGAGCAGCCGTTGCGGGTCGGGACGCCGCCGCTCGGGATCCGGCTCGGGATCGTTGACCAAATGGCCGCGATATACGGGCAGTCGAGCGCCCCGTACCTCCTCGAACGGACTGGACCGCGGTTTGGCGTACTGGCCGGCGATGCGCCCCGCGCGGACCACCGGCCGGTGCGTGACCATCTTCAGGACGCCGGCCAGCACGTCCAGTAGCCCGGCCTTGCGGGCCACGTAGCCGGCCGTGCACTCCGCCGGGTCCTCCGCACAGTCGCCGGCCTGCACGACCTGCGCCTCGCCGCCGGCCACCCGGGCCAGGTGGGCGCGCAGGGTCCGGATGTCGGAGGGCCGCACCAGCGCGGGCAGCGCGGCCAGTTCCTCGCGCACCTGCCGGACCTGCGGTGCGGCGTCGCCCCAGTCGGGCTGCTGCAGGGCGGGTCTGAGTCGGGCGTCGAGCAGTGCATTGTTCACGGGAAGTCTCCAGAGCCGGTGAACCGATGAAGCCGATGAAGCCGGTGAACCGATGAAGCCGGTGAATCCGGTGGGGCGTCAGACGGCCGCGGCCTCGAAGCCCCGGCGGAGCGCGGTCGTGATCTCGACGACCCGGCGCGACTGGTAGGCGATGGCGGCGAGATTGTCCTCGTCCACATTGCCCGGCTCGTTGCGCGAAACGCTGCTGACGCCATACGGGTTGCCATTGGCCGGCGCCAGCTGGATCGGGTCGGCCACGCCCGGCGGAACGACAATGGCGCCCCAGTGGTAGAACGCATTGTTCAGCGCGAGAATCGTGCTTTCCTGCCCGCCGTGCAGGGTCGCGGTGGAGGTGAAGGAGGACATCACCTTGTTCACCAGCCCGCGGCGGCTGTGCAACGGCAGCGTGGTGTCGATGAACTGCTTCAACGGGCCCGAGGGAAGCCCGTAGCGGCCGGGCGTTCCCCACAGCACGGCGTCGGCCCAGTCGAGGTCGTCGAGCGTGGCCTCCGGAATGTCACGGGTGGCCGCCACGTGCCCGGTCCACGCAGCATTCCAGGCGTCGTTGCCCGGCACGATCGTCTCCACGCGGTCGGCGACCTTGCGGAGCCGGACCTCCGCGCCGGCCTTTTCCGCGGATTCCGCTGCGGCCTCGGCGAGCCGGTGCACATTTCCGGTCGAGGAGGAGTAGATGACGGCAAGCTTGATCATGAAGGTGATGCCCCTAGCCGGGTGACGGACGGGATGAACCGGACCGGACTGAAACAATCTGTTCCGCCCCCGATGCTGCAAGGACGCAGCGGAAACTGCCAGGCCGGCAGGGTGAGTTCACCGGACTCCGTCAAAAGCCGGGTGATCCATCAAGTCGGCGGGCGGATGGTGACGGACGGTGTACGACCGTCCGGGAACCCCTGGTTCGAATCCTGGACGTTCTTTATCCTGATTCCCGCCCCCCAGTCTTCAGCTTCGTCAGCCACCAGCCCACGGGAGCCGGACCATTCCATGACAGAACGGGACTTGCACCGCCTGGCGGCGGAGGGGGTGTCGCCGTGGCTCGACGGCGTCGGCAGGGAGCTCCTCGCGACGGGCGGCTTCGCGGACCTCGTCCGGCACCGGGGGGTGCGGGGCGCGCGGCTGAACGCGGCGGCGCTGAGCGGTGTGGATGCCGGCCATGCGGAGCAACTCCGCTTCCTCTCCCACCGCGACGTGCCGCGCGACGAGGCGTTACGGGCCCTGATCGCATGCGACGCGCGCTGGGCCTGCGACGACCTCCTGCCGGTGTACGAGGCCACGCGGGGCCGGGAGGGCCACGTCTCGGTGGACGCCGGCCCGGCCGGCGTGGAGCCCCTGATCCGCGCGGTCAACAGACCCAACGTGCTGGTGAAGATCCCGGCCACGGCGGACGGTGCACTGGAGACCGTCCGCACCTGCATCGCGCGCAGGATCGGCGTCCACGTCACGGAGATCTTCTCGCTGCGCCGCTACGGGGAGGTGGCGGACGCCTACGCGTCCGGCCTGGAGCGCGCCCGCGCCGCGGGCCATGACCTCTCCGGCATCGCCTCGGTGGCCGAGCTGCCCGTGGGCCGCATCGACGCCGAAGTGAACCGCCGACTGGCCCTGTTGGGCACCGCGCAGGCCCGCGCCCTGCACGGCGAGGCGGGCCGCGCGGCGGCGCGCATGGTGTACGACGCGTACGAGGACCGGCTGGGCGGCGACCGCTGGGCCTCCCTCGCCGCCTCCGGCGCCCGCCCCCAGACGGTGATGTGGTCGGAAGTCCGCTGCGCGGAACGCTTCGTGGCCTGGGGCACGGCGGTGGCGTTGCCGCTGCCGCTGGGTTCCGGGCCGTGCCCGCTGTCCCTGCAGGGCGACACCCTGAGCGGCCGCGAGGCGGCGGGCCGAGCGGTGTGGGGTGCGCTGGGCCGGCTGGGGGTGGGCTACGGGGCGGTGTGCCGGACCCTGGAGGAGGAGAGCGCGGAGGCGGCGCGGGGGGCATGGCGCCGGGTGCGCGAGGCGGTGGGCGAACGGCTGACCGGGGTGCAGTTGCTGCGGTCGTGATGTCGAGATCCGCCGCACGGCTCCGACTTCCTGCCGAAGTACCCACCCGGACACAAGAAGCGAGGAGCAAAGACATGAAGTACCTCCTGATCATGCAGGTCAATCAGGACGTTCTGGAGGCCCTCTCGGAGGACGAGCGGAAGCTCGTGATGGACGGCCACGGCGCGTTCCTGAAGACCGTCCAGGACTCCGGGGAGTTCGTTTTCACCCAGGCGCTCGCCCACCCGGCGAACTCGACCGTCGTCAGCGGTACCGGTGGCGTGCCCGCTGTCACCGACGGGCCGTTCGTCGAGGCCAAGGAGTTCGTGGGCGGCTTCTACCTGGTCGACTGCGAGAGCAAGAAGCGCGCGATCGAGCTCGCCCAACTCATTCCGGACACCCGGATCAAGGGCCTGTCGGTCGAGGTCCGCCCGGCGATGGACTCGTGTCCCGGCGGCCTCAACGCTTCATCCGCACCATTCAGGAGGCCCTCCAGCGGCTTCGTTCCCCCGCGAGCGGTGAGTTTCGGCGTTCGGGCTGAAACCGGGCTGGTTGCCGAGCAGGATCCGCGGTAACGAGGTGAGTGCACCGGGGAGGCAGGGCACGGTGACGGACGAGGCTTGCCAGCCGCCGCTCGGCTGACGGTACTGCGGGAACCAGTTGAAGCTGTGGCGGACGGGTGCCGGCTTCACGCGGGACGAGCTCGCCAAGGAGGCGGGGTACGGGCACGCGACCATCGAGTCGATGGAGCTCGGGCGGCGACGGCCGACCGAGCGGGTGCTGCAGATCGCGGACGGGATGTTCGGGGCGCGGGGGAAGTTGCTGGCGGGGCTGGATTATTTGCAGCCTGAATCCGTGGTTCCGGTGCGGCCATGGGACTATCGGCGATACGAGGCCGAGACGGTCGCCGTCAGCGAATATCAACCGGTGTCGTTTCCAGGGCTGCTCCAGACCGAGGAGACGATGCGCGCTATGTTTGACGCTCGCTGACCGCCCGTGGACGACGAATCGGTCGAGGAACTCGTGGCGGCCCGGCTGGGTCGACAGCCGCTCTTGCAGAAGTTGACGACATCGTTCAGCTTCATCATCCAAGAGGCCGTGTTCCACCACCAGTTCGGGGGGTTCCGAGGCACACCGGCGACAGCTGCGTCACTTGTTGAAGGTGGGTAGTCAGCGGAACGTGAACGTGCAGGTGATGGAAACGAGGGGCTGGCACTCCGGACTCAGCGGGCCTTTCGCCCTCCTGGACTTGCCGGATCACGACCGCCTCGCCTACGTGGAGGGGCAGACGGTACAAGTACTTTACGGCGCACCTGAACAGGTGAATCTCCTGTCTCAACGCTATGCGGCGATTGCTGGGCGGGCGCTCGGGCCCACGGAATCGACGGAGCTCATTGAGAGATTGACGGAGGAGCTGGGAGCGTAACCCGTCCACCGTCCGCATCCGAGACTCGAAGCTCGGCAACAGCCCGCAGACAGGGCTCTCGTCGGCCGCCTGGACGGCGTTCATAGAGCACCCGAGCTTCGGGTCCCGGGACCCGAGCGCTCTGTCCAAGGAATGGTGGGTCGTAAGACCCACCCACCCTCCCAACTCCCGCGCTTACACGTCCGGATGACATTTCCGGTGCATGGCGTTTCGGCCCTCCGCCGCCGTGTAGCGTGCGCAGCAACAAACAACCCCCGCTCGGTGCTGGAACACCGGAACGGGGGTCTGACCACCAAGATCGAACAGGACCCGATCTCATGGCTGCCGCCCAGCTTAGCCCTGCCCCGCCCATGGCCCGACCCGGGTACGGGAAGCGTTCCGTACCCGACGAAGCCCCGCGCAGCGGCAACGCGTTCGCGCACCTCCCGGCCCGCGAAGCCTCCGTCGCCGCCCACATCGACCGGCTTCCCGACGGTGCCGCCATGGACATCAAGACCCTGGCCAAGGAGATCGCCGCCTACGGGCAGCAGGCCGTGGCCTCCGCCCTCAAGGCGATCTCGGCAGCCGGGCACCTGCGCCGCGTCCGTGAGCGTCTCGACGGCGACCGCACGCAGTGGGTCCAGCGCACGTACTTCTCCCGCACCCCGCGCAGCGACGCCTGGTGGGCGCGGCACCTCGGCGGTTCGCCCGCAGGGGCGGCGGCCGAGGCGCCGCGGCCCGTTCACCCGCCCGAGCGCACCGCCGCCTATGCCGCCCTCGCCGGGCTCGGCCGTGCCGACCCCCGTATGACGCTGTCGGCCGCCGAGTGGCTCGCCCGCGGGGTGTCCGTGCCGCAGTTCGTACAGGCCCTCACCAGCGGGCTTCCCGCCACCGTCCATGTCCCGGGCCCCTTCGCCCGCAAGCGGCTCACCGACAGGATGCCGCCCGAGCCGGAACCCGAGCCCATCCGCATCCGCATCATGGAGTGCACCGGGTGTGGTGTGCCCGGGCGGCCCGAGGCCCTGCCCGGCGGGCTGTGCCGGGCGTGCCGTCACGACGACGGTCCGGCCGGCCGGGAAGCACCGGGCGACCCCTATGTCCATGCCCGCGTCGACGGGTTGAGGGCCTTGCTCGTACGTACCGGACGGTAGGCCGACTCCCTCTATTCGCTCATTTGGGCTAACCGGCCAGGACGGCCGGGTGCCGAGCGGCTTTCCTGGGGAGGAGTGGGGTTCACCCGATCGCCTCGCCGCAAGGAGACCGCCATGAGCGTGATGGACAAGCTGAAGCAGATGCTGAAGGGGCACGAGGACACGGCCGGGAAGGGCATCGACAAGGCGGGTGACTTCGTCGACGAGAAGACCCAGGGCAAGTACAGCAGCCAGGTCGATACCGCTCAGGACAAGCTCAAGGAGCAGCTCGGCAGCGACGAGGACCGGCCTCCGCAGTAGAGGGATCACATGCCGGCGCAAATCCTCACGACACGCCGTCCGAAGTGAGGATTTGCGCCGGCACCACCCCTACGAACACCCCAGCGCCCGGTCCGTCAGCGCCCCCGCCACCCCCGTGTACCCCGCGGGGTCGCACAGGTCCGCCAGTTCGGCCGGAGTGAAGTGCTGCGCAAGCAGCTCCCGCAGTGGCCGGCCACCGCTCCGTGCCTCCGCCGCCGCCTGCGTCAGGACCCGTTTCGCCTCCGCCTTGCCCAGTCGCGGTGCCAGCACCGCGGCGATCCGTTCCGTCACCACCTGCGCGCCGGTCAGCGCGAGGTTCTCCCGCATGCGGTCCGGGTGCACGGTCAGGCCCTCCGCCAGTTCTGCTGCGGTGTGGGCCGCGCCGCCCGTCAGGCGGAGGCACTCGCGCAACAGCTGCCACTCCGCATGCCAGACGCCCGCCGAGCGTTCGTCCTCGGTGAGCAGTGATTGAGTCAACCCGACTGCCATCACCGGCACTTGCAGTGCCGCGCTCCGGACCAGCGTCGCCAGTACCGGGTTCTGCTTCTGCGGCATGGCCGACGAGCTTCCCCGTCCCGCGACCGGTGCCTCCGTGACCTCGCCCGTCTCCGTGCGGGTCAGGGCCAGTACGTCCACGGCGATCTTCCCCAGTGCCCCGGCCGTGAAGGCCAGGGCCGCGCCCAGGTCGGCCGGGGGGGTGCGCAGCGCGTGCCAGGGGAGGGCCGGTGCCGCCAGCCCCGTCTCCTCCGCGAACGCCGTCAGCAGCCGGTTCGCGTAGGCTGCGCCGTCCAGGACGCCCTCCAGGCGGGCGTACTCCACGTACCCCGCCAGCGTGCCCGCCGCTCCGCCGAGCGAGACCGGGAGGCGCTCCTGCACCTCCGCCAGCCGCGCGTCCGCATCCAGCACCAACTGCCGCCAGCCCGCCGCCTTCAGGCCGAAGGTGGTGGGTACTGCGTGCAGGGCCAGGGTGCGGCCGGGCATCGGCGTGTCCCGGTGCGTCCCCGCAAGTGCCGCCAGCGCAGCCGCCGTTCGCGCCAGGTCCGCCCGCACCGGACCCAGCGTCCGGCGCGCCACCAGCATCGCGCCCGTGTCCAGGATGTCCTGGCTCGTCGAACCGCGGTGCACGTATTCCGCAGCCGCCGGGTCCGTCTCCGCGACGACCCGGGTGAGGGCCTGGACCAGGCCCACGACCGGGTTCGCCGTCTCCCGCGACGCCAGCGCCAACTCCCGTACGTCCAGGCGGTCGGCGCGGGCCGCGGCCGTGATGGCGGACGCGGCCTGCGCCGGCAGGGTGCCCAGACGGGCCTGGGTGCGGGCCAGGGCGGCCTCCGCGTCGAGCATGGCCTGCAGCCATGCCCGGTCGCAGACGGCCGCCTCGGCGGGGGTGCCCGCCCGGACCGGTGAGAGCAGGCCCGCGTCCATGAGCGCGTCGAGCGCGTCGAGTGTGTCGCTCACACGATCACGCCCGTCGGCTCCGACTCCGGGCGCACCGGGCGCAGCGCGGCCGGCACATGGGCCACCGGCGGCAGGGCCAGTACCGCGCGGGCCATCGCGTCGGAGTCGCCGAGCGTCACGGAGTCGACGCCGGGGCGGATGCCCGCGGCGGTCACCCAGTGCACGGCCTCGGTCGGGACGCCGTAGGCGAAGCGGCGCGGGTGGGCGTGACCGCGGCCGTCGATGACGTGGTACGGGCGTTCGGTGACCGCGAGGCCGCCGGTCTCGTAGCTGCTGCCGGTGGCGGCGTCGATGCGGAAGGTCGTGATCTGGTCGGTGTTGAGCAGGTGCCGCAGCAACGGGTCGGCGGTGCGGCGCAGATCGGGTTCCGGCAGCCGCGCCTCGATCAGGACCTTGGAGCGGATCGGTTCGCCGGGCACGACGTCCGAGCTCGCCGTGAACGCCGCCGCCTCCGCCGTGTCGATGCGGACCACCGTGCCCGGCCCCGTCACCACCAGCACCCCCGCCTCGATCAGCGCGATCATCTCCTCGATGCGCCGGGCCGGCGGGCCGATGGAGAGGAAGGCGTTGAGCGGCGTGTACCAGCCGTCGAGGTCGTCGCGGTGCGAAGTGCCCTCCAGGCCGCCGTGGTCGACGGCGAGACGGATCTCGTTGCGCAGGTCGCGCATCACGTCCAGTGCGGCCTTGAGCGGGCCGCTGACGTTGCCGGCGCGGGCCGCCCGTACGTCCTCGGCCAGGTAGGAGAGGAGCCAGGCGTGGAAGTCCTCGCGCGAGGCGAACTCCCGCTCCCCGTACGGCTTGGAGAGGCGCTCCCAGCTCCAGCGGGCGGCGGCCGGGATGGCGTACTCGTCGAGCAGCGCCTCGCGCTCGTCCTCTTCCGCGAGGGCGAGGAAGCGGGTGGTGAACGGCTCGCGTTCGTCGGCGCGGCCCCACGACTCCAGCAGGGTGCCGTAGTAGACGCTCTCCACCTCGCGGGCGATCAGCGGCCACAGGTCGGTGCCGAAGCGGACGGGGATGCCGACCGCCGCGCGGTCGCGCAGCGTCGCGATGTGCTCGGCCGTGAGGAGGCGCGGGAAGTAACGCCCGTACGCGCCCTTCTCGTTCTCGCCGCGTGCGTGGTACGGGATGCCGCGCCGGGAGAAGGCGTACAGCTTCGGCTCCCGGCCGGAGGGGCGGTACGTCAGCCGTCCCTCGGCGTCGTGGTCGAAGGTGCCGCCGCGGCCGGCCGTGAACAGGGCCATGTGGTCGAAGAAGTTGAGGCCCAGCCCGCGCAGCAGGACGGGCTCGCCGGGGCGGATCGTCGTCAGGTCGACGTCGGCCGGGTTGGCGGGCGTGATGTAGCCGAGGTGGTGGATGCGGGCGAGGCTGGCGGTGCGGGCCTCGCGGGGCGAGAGGTGGGCGGGGACGTGGCCCAGGGCCATGACGATCGCGTCGAGGCGGTTCAGCCGGGTGCCGTCCTCCAGGCGGATGCCCTGCGGGCCGCCGGGGACGCCCTCGGTGTCCGCCATGGCCACCGCGTGCGAGCGGTGCACGACGACCTCGACGTGCTGCGGCGCCCGGTCCACGACCTGCCGGAAGCAGTCGTGCAGGTAGCGGCCGTAGAACGCGCGCGTGGGGTAGGTGTCGGGGCCGAGCCGGCGGGCCTCGGCCGCGGTCTCGGCGTCCTGCTCCCCGGCCTCCGGGCTCTGCGCCCACTCGTAGAGGCTCGGGCCGGGCTCGACCGGGCCCTCGATCCGCGCGCTGTCGTCCGTGAACACCGTGATCTGCGAGGCCACGGTGTTCATCAGGAGCTGGCGGGACTGCTCGGGCCGCCAGACCGTGCCGGCGCCCGGGGCCGCGGGGTCGACCACGTGGACGGTCACGGAGCGGTGCGAGGGCGCGGCGCGCTCGTTGGCGCACAGCCGCTCCAGGACGGACAGTCCGCGCGGCCCGACGCCGACGATGCAGACCTCGATGTGGCTCATATTGCCCATATTGCTCATGTGGCTCACGTGGTTCGTGCGGCTCACTGAGTACCGCCCTTCCCGGCCTGGAGGAGCCTGGCGAGCTCCACGCGCTTGATCTTGGTGGTGGCGGTGTGCGGCAGGTCCTCCAGGCGCCACTGCACCGGGTCCGCCATGGGGGCGAGACCGCGGACGGCGGCCTGCCAGGCGACCTGGTCGAGGGGCTTGTCGTTCTTGGTGCAGACGACGGGGACGGCCGCGCCGTGCTCGCCCGGCACGATGATGACCTCGACGAGTTCGGGGAGCCGCGCGAAGAGCGTGTCCTCGACGGCCAGGGTGCTCTCGATGCCGGGGATCACGTCGATCTCGCGGTCGAGCAGGTGCAGGCAGCCGCGCCTGGTGCGGTAGCCGACGTCGCCCATGCGCCACCAGCCGCCGTCGGCGGTCTGCTTCTCCCAGCGCTCGTGCTCGCCGAGGTAGGTGATGATCCGGCCGTCGCTGCGGACCTCGATGGTGCCGGGGTTGGTCCGCGACGGCGGGTTGCCGTCGCGGCTGACGACGCGCACGCCCGTCATCCCGGGGAACGGCACGCCCACGCAGCGCCCGTCGGCCTCCGCGCCGCGGCCCTTGGTGTACGTGCGGGCTGCGATCGGGCCGACCTCGCTCTGTCCGTACGCCTGGGCGAACAGCGGGTGTTCGCGCCGCGAGGCGCCGAGCAGCCGGTGCACGGTGCGGGGGTGGATGGCGTCGAAGGTGCTGCTGAAGTACTTCACGTTCGCGAGCGGCTTCCGCGGGTCGTCCACGAGCTCTTCCCAGCGCATGAACGAGTTGGGGTGCGCCTCGATGAACCCGGGCGGTGCCTGGGCGAAGATCTCGCCCACGACGGCCGGATCGTCGTCGCGGAGCACGATGAGCGGATGCCCCTGGAGGACGGCGATGGGCATGGCCGTGAACATCCGCGAGTGCACGAACGACACGTGCACGGCCAGCGGTTCGCGCTTGCTGACGAAGGCCACGACGGAGGCCTGGGGCCGGTAACGGGCCTGGAACGTACGGCCCGTGTGCACGGCGAGCTTGGGCGTGCCCGTGGTGCCGGAGGTGTGCGTGACGAGGGTGGGGTGGTCCGGCGACATGGTGACGGGCGCGACGCGGGGGGAACCGGCGAGCGAGGCCAGTCCGGTGGCGCCGGTGTGGCCGCCCGAGGTGATGAGGACCTGCTCGGCGAGGCCGAACACGGTGTCCGGGAGGTCGTGTTCGAGCTTCGCCCCGTCGGTGACCAGGTGCGGGCGGTCGACGCGGCGGATCAGCTCGGCGACGGTCGCGCCGTCGAGCTTCGACGAGAGCAGCACCGGGACGGCGCCGATGCGCGCCACGGCGCAGGCGAGGAGCGAGATGTCGAAGCCGTCGGTCTTGTGGACGACCACGTGCTCCCCGGGCCGCACCCTGGCGGCCCATAGCCGGGAGGCGAAGTCGTCGACCAGCTCGGCGACTTCGGTGAGGGTGAGCCGCGTGCCGAGCTGCGGGGCGATGTCGAGCGTGTGGTCCAGGACCACGGGGCCGGCCGGGTGCCGGGCCGCGGCGCGGTCGAAGAGCGTGCCGAGCCGGATTCCTTTGTTGCCGATGCGCTGGAGAATCACCGGCTGCTCTTTTCGGTCTTCCCGGTCTTCTCGATGACGGCCTTTATGCGGGCGAGCGTGACGTCCAGGTCGTCGACGAGTTTCGCGGACCAGTCGTGCACGAAACGGCGGCGGCCGTCCTCGTCCAGGCCGGCGACTATCTTGTGAATTCCCTCGGTGGCGTGGCCCATCCGGAAATGGTGGGTGAGGAGGGAGGTGCCGTCCCCGGCGGATTCGATGTCGAATCCCCAGAGGCTTTCCTGGTTCTCCCGGGCGTGCGTGAGCATCACCCACCGGAACGTCGTGCCCGGCTCGGCCGCCACCACGCGGGCCTCGGTGTACCAGGTGCCCCGCACGAGCGGGGCCCAGGCGACGACGTCCTCGCTCCGCAGGTTCTCGCCCCGGAACACGGCGCCCACGGTGGCCGGCTCCCCGATCCACTCGCCGCCCCGGCACTCGGGGCTCCATTCGGAACTGCGGCGCAGGTCGCTCACGACGGAATAGATTTCGAGGGGGGACGCGTTTACACGCGTTTCTGCGCGGACCTCGAAAAGGGGGACGGAATCGATGATGGATTCGCTCATGGCATTGACCTTGCCGGTGGCTTTGGGGGCGGGTCAAAGGTGCGGGTGGGTTATTGTCAAGTCGGGGCCCACAGCGCCCCGTCAGGGGCGCGGGGAACTGCGCGCTCAGCCACGACGCGCCTGCAGTCGAGGTCCCCCAGCTACCGCTGGGGGTGCCCCCAGGGGCTTCGCCCCGGACCCCTGGGGTGGTGCGTCGACTGCGGGCCGGTGGGGGCTGGTCGCGCAGTTCCCCGCGCCCCTTACGGGGCGCCCACGCTCAGCACCAACTTGCCCCGCAGGCCACCGCTTTCGACCCGTCGGTGCGCCTCCGCCGCTGCGCTCAGCGGCATCACCTCGACGGCCCTCGGCCGCAACAGCCCGGCTGGCGTCAGCCGATTGACGGCAGCCGCCGCCTCGGCGAGCTCGCTCGTCGTCGCCTGCGAGATCGCAAACCCCGTCACGGAACAGTCCTTCAGGTACAGCGCCCCCACCGGCAGCACCGGCCGCGTGCGCAACCCGGCCATCACCACGATCCGCCCCCGCTTGGCCAGCAGCTCCACGGCCGTCGGCAGGTCGTTCCGTGCCGACGTGTCCACGTATACGTCGATCCCGCCGGGAGGCGACGCCTCCGGGTCCCGGTAGTCGACGACCTCGGCCGCGCCCAACGAGCGGCAGTACTCGGCGTCTTCGGCCCGCGCCGTGGCGATGACCCGGGCCCCGGCCCGGGCCGCCATCACCACCAGGGCGCTGCCCACGTTGCCCGCCGCCCCGGCGACGAGCACCGTTTCGCCGGCCCGGAGGCGGCCGTGGGTGAACAGGGCCAGGTAGGCCGTGGCGGCCGGGTGGGCGAGGGCCACGGTTTCCACGGGGTCGACGCCGTCGGGCAGGCGGTAGAGGCGGTCGGCCGGGACGACCACGCGTTCGGCCGCGGCGCCCTGCCGCCCGTCGTGGCCCATGCTGTTGCACCACACGCGGTCCCCGGGGCGGAACCCGGGGGCCCCGGGGCCGGCCTCGGCCACCGTGCCGACGAGGTCTCGGCCCACGACGAACGGGAACGCGAGCGGGGTGCGCCAGGCACCCGAACGCACGAAGGTGTCCACGTGGTTGACGGCCGTCGCCGTCACCTCGACCACCACGTCGGTGGGACCCGGCTGCGGAACGGGCAGTTCGCCGTAGCGGATGACCTCCGGCGGCCCGAGCTCTTCTGTGTAAGCGGCGCGCATGATCACGGCCCGATCGTGGCACCGCGCGCGAGCGGCCGTCTGCGCCCGTACGGGTTTTCCCGGGAGGTCTGTCAAGTCGACCGGACCCGATTGGCCCAGGGAACCGATCGCCAAGTGGCCTGCGGCTCTGGTCCAGTGGCCGGTTAGGTTCGGCGCATGACCGAGACCGGCAAGACCACCACCGTCGACTTCTGGTTCGACTCCGCCTGCCCCTTCGCCTGGATAGCCTCCCGCTGGATCCTGGAGGTCGAGGCGCAGCGCGACATCGAGGTGCGCTTCCACGCGATGAGCCTGTTCCTGCACAACGTCGGCAACGAACTGCCGGAGTGGTACCGCGAGCTCGTCGACAAGTCCATCGGCCCCGCCCGTGTGGCCGCGGCCGTCGCACAGCACCACGGCGAGGAGCGGCTGCACGACCTCTACACGGCCTTCGGCACCCGCATCCACCAGCAGAAGAACGACGACTTCGACGCCGTCGTCCGCGAGTCCCTGGCCGAACTCGGGCTGCCCGCCGAGCTGGCCGGTGCCGCGCACGGCGCCGACTACGACGAGGCCCTGCGCGCGAGCCACGACGCGGGCAAGGACCCGGTGGCCGAGGCGTACGTCGGCACCCCGACGATCCACATCGACGGTGTCGCGTTCTTCGGCCCCGTCCTCAGCTCGATCCCGCGCGGCGAGGATGCGCTGAAGGTCTTCGACGGCGTCCGTCTGCTCGCGGGCTACCAGGACTTCTTCGAGCTCAAGCGGACCCGTACGGGATCGCTGGACGTCCACTGATGCCCGTGCAGTTGACCATGACGGAGGTCGTACCGGGCGACCCCCGCATGGCCGCCGACGTGCAGCCGCTGCTGCACGCCCTGCGCCCGGCGCTGACGCCCGAGGCGTGCGCCGCGTTCGTGGCGGAGGCGCATGCGCAAGGGCTCGTCTTCCTCGCCGCGTACGACGCGGAGGGACGCTGCGCGGGGCTGGCCGCGTACCGGGTGCTGGTGACGAGCCGGGGCCGGGTGCTGTTCGTGGACGATCTCGTCACGGATCCGGGGCGTCGCTCCGAGGGTGTCGGGGCGCGCCTGTGGGAGGAGCTGGAGTCCCGCGCGGCGCACGCCGGTTGTGAGCGCGTGGAGCTGGACTCGGGGGTGACGAACGGCGGTGCGCACCGCTTCTACCACGCGCGCGGCATGACGGTCTCGGCCTTCCACTTCGCGAGCGCGCTGCGCTGACGGGGGCGGCGCCCTGAAGGCACCCAGGCACCCAGGGAACCGCCCCCGCCCCTCTCCGTCAGCCCTGCTCCTGCAGCCGCATCAGCGAGTCCACCAACTGGTCGACCTCCTCTGCCGTGTTGTACAGCGCGAGCGAGGCCCGTGCCGCGCTCTCCAGGCCGTAGAACCGCAGCGCAGGCTGTGCGCAGTGGTGTCCGGCCCGCACCGCGATGCCGTCCTGGTCGAGCCAGGACGCGATGGCCGTCGGGTCCTGCCCGGCCATCGTGAACGTCAGCACGGCCACCCGCTCGGGCGCCGACCCGAGGATTTCGAGGCCCGGCACCGTGGCGAGCACCTGCTGTGCGTACTGCGTCAGGGCCGTCTCGTACGCGGCGACGGCGCGGTGGTCGAAGGACGTCAGCCACTCCATGGCGGCCCGCAGCCCGACCGGGCCGGACAGGTCGCCCGTGCCCGCTTCGAGGCGGTGCGGGACGGGCGCGAACGTACTGCCCGTGAAGTCGACATGGTCGATCATGTTGCCGCCGCCCTGCCAGGGCCGCAGGCCCTCCAGGACCTCCGGCTTGGCGTACAGCGCACCGATCCCCGTAGGGCCGTAGAGCTTGTGGCCCGAGAAGACGTAGAAGTCCGCGTCCAGGTCCTGGACGTCCACGGGGAAGTGGGCCACTGCCTGGGCGCCGTCGATCAGCACCCGGGCCCCGTAGCGGTGCGCGAGTGCGGTCATCTCCTTGACGGGCGGCACCGTGCCCAGCACGTTCGACGCGTGGCTGACGGCCACCAGCTGGGTGCGGTAGGACAGCAGGTCCGCGAAGGCGGCCTGGTCGATCTGCCCGTCCGGGAGCAGCGGGATGGGCACGACCCGGGCCTTGCGCTCCTTGGCGATCAACTGCCAGGGGACGATGTCCGAGTGGTGCTCCAGGGTGGAGACCAGGATCTCGTCCCCGGGACCGAGGTTGTCCCGCCCCCAGCTCTGCGCGACCAGGTTGACGGCCTCGGTCGTGCCGCGCGTGAAGACGATGCTGTCGGGGGACGCGGCCCCCAGGAAGCCCGCCACCGCCGCCCGGCCGCCCTCGTACGCCTCCGTGGCCTCGCGGGCCAGGGTGTGCGCACCGCGGTGGATGTTGGAGTTGGTGGTGCTGTAGTAGCCCGCGAGGGCCTCGATCACCTGGCGGGGCTTCTGGGTCGTGGCGCCGTTGTCGAGCCACACGAGCGGGCGGCCGTTGACCGTGCGGTGCAGGATCGGGACGTCGCGCCGGGCGAGTTCGGGGTCGAAGCCGCCGCCGCGGGTGCTCCCGGTGCGCACGTCCGGGCGGTCCGCGGTGGCGGTCCCGGCGGTGACGTCCGGGACGGCCGGGACATCCGTGACGCCCGTGACGTCCATAACGTCAGGAGTAGTCATGGTAGTTCGACACCTCGACGTTCTCGAGGACGGCGAGTGCGTCCTCGACCAGCACCGCGGCGTTGAAGTACGCCGTCAGCAGGTACGAGGTGATCGCCTTGCGGTCCGTGCCCATGTTGCGCATGGACAGGCCGGGCTCGACCTCGTCGGGCACGCCGGAGGGGCGCAGTCCGACGACGCCCTGTTCGGCCTCGCCGGTGCGCATGAGCAGGATCTGCGACGTCCCGCAGGGGCCGGTGAGGGGCATCTTGTCGGAGGGCAGCAGCGGTACTCCGCGCCAGGTCAGCAGCGGGCTGCCGAACCTGGAGTCGGTCACCGGGGGCACACCCCGCCGCGTACACTCCCGGCCGAACGCGGCGATGGCGCGCGGGTGGGCGAGGAAGTAGCCGGGCTGCTTCCACACCCGGGTCAGCAGCTCGTCGAGGTCGTCGGGGGTCGGCGCGCCGGTGCGGGTCTGCACGCGCTGGCCGGGGGCGACGTTGTTGAGCAGGCCGTACTCGGAGTGGTTGAGGATCATGGCCTCCTGGCGCTCGCGCAGCGCCTGGATGGTGAGACCCGCCTGCACCCGGGTCTGGTCGTGGGGCTCGTTGTACAGGTCGGAGACGCGGGTGTGGACGCGCAGCACGGTCTGGGCGAGGGTCATGTGGTACTCGCGCGGGGCGTCCTCGTACTCGACGTACGTGCCCGGCAGTTCGACCTCGCCGACGTGGCCGCCGGCCAGGTCGACCGGTACCTCGGAGCCGGGGGCGGGCGCGCCGGCGAGGTGGGCGTCGATGGCGGCGCGCAGCGCCGCGTCCCGGCCGGCCAGTGAGTCCAGCACGCTGCGCTCGACGGTGAGCGCCACGCCGGAGGTGAGCGCCTTGACCCGGAACGGCAGCGGGGCGCAGCGCGTCCAGGAGTCGAGGTCGAAGAACTGGCCGTCGCCGACGACCTCCAGCAGGGCGTCCTCGCCGTACCGGCCGGTGACGCGCTTCTCGGCGCGGCCGAGGACGATCACCCAGAGGCGGTCGGCGGCGCCGCCCTCGTCGGCCAGCACCTGCCCGGCGTCGAAGGTCACCTGGGTGAACGCGCCGGCCAGCTCGGCGAGTAAGCCCTCCTCGGCCTCGCGGAGGTAGGGCAGTTCGCGCAGGTCCTCGGGGACGACGCGGTGGGCGTCGCCCTCCTGGTAGGTGCTGATCCTGTCGTCGCCGAGGATGAACGTGCGGCGCCGGTTGACCCGGTAGACGCCGGAGTCGACGTCGACCCAGGGGAGGGCGCGCAGCAGGTAGCGGGGGGTGATCCCGCGCATCTGCGGGGTGGTCTTGTGAGTCGTCGCCAACTGCCGTGCGGCATCGGGTGCGAGACTGAGCCGATCGTTCATGGGGCCTCCCTCGGAGCGGTGTCGCGTCCGTCCGGACGCGGACCGATCGTGCGGTTGGCATGTGACGATCACAAGACGGAGGGTGAGGGAATCGGCCGCTGGCGCGCCGTCCGCATGGTGGACACGGTAACCAGTGAATGGGCTTACGGCCCTGACCATGGGGTGAAGATGATCATGGGAACGGGTGCGCTGCCTGGGAGTTGACCGGAACCGGTCTGCGGAGCGGGGGGTTCCGGGTGGGGGCCCGCGCCCCGTTGGGGGCGCGGTTGCGGTCAGGCCTCCGGCAGCCGCACCCGGGACGGGCTCACCTCGGTGCGGGCCACCACCGCCGGCATCGCGATTCCCGGCAGGAGTAGTCGCCACATCTGCACCACCCGCTGCGGGAGGTCCGTCCGGCCGCTCACCAAGGCCGAGTAGAGCTGCATGCCCGTGCACGCCTGGACGATGAACTCGGCCAACTCATGCGGATCCACCCCGGCCTGCAGTTCCCCCTTGTCGCAGGCGACGGTCAGAATGTCCGTCAGGATCTGCGCCCACTCCACGTAGGACGTGGCGTCCTGGATCCCGTTCTGCTCCGTGGCCAGCCGCACGCCCGCACGCAGCAGCGGGTCCCGCTGGAGCTGGAAGGACCAGACCATGGTGGTGTCCACCAGTCGCTGCAACCCTTCGGACTCCAGCAGCGGGACGATGGTCTCCGGCTGTGAGTTCATCACCGCACGGGCCAGGTCTTCCTTGGACTTGAAGTGGAAGTACATGGCGCCGGCCGTGGTGCCCGCGCGCTCGAGGATCCGGTTGATGCTCGAGCCGGAGTAGCCGTACTCGTCGAACACCTCGGCAGCCGCACGGAGGATCGCCTCGCGGGTCTGTATGGAGCGTTCCTGCTTGGGTCGCCCCATCTTGCCTCCTGAAAAATGAGAACGACCTCTATTTTAGCAGGGGGCGCCAGGTCCGCCCAGCCTGCCCGGAACCGGTCCCAAGTCGGTGGTATCAGAGGGGCTTTGGCGGAAGCGTGGGGATTCCTTGAGATGTTCATGAAGCTAAAAAAGCGAGCACTCTTTATGTTTGTGGCTGCGGCTTCCGGCCCGGCATCCCGCCGGGCCTGTACACCGCTAGGGGGAATTGATCATGTCGACCACCGCTACCAGCACGGTGCCCCGCGCCTTCGTCCACAAGACGTCCGAATCCGGTGTGTTGCTCACCGGCTGGCGGCCCACCGGCCCCGACACCTTCTCCGTCGCGGCGCGGTGGCCGGTCGCCCACGGCTTCTACGGCCCGCGGCGCGGTCTCCACGACCCGCTGCTCTTGGCCGAGTCCGTGCGTCAGGGCGCTCTGCTGCTCAGCCACGCGGTCTTCGACGTGCCCTTCGGGCACCACCAGTCGTGGAGCGGTTTCCGGTACGCCCTCGCCCCCGCGGCCCTGGTGGCCGGCGCGGCGCCCGCCGAGGTGGAGCTGCGCATCACGTGCACCGACGTCGTCCGGCGCGCCGGGTGTCTGGCCTCGGCCGACATGACCGTGGAGATCTACCGCGGCGACGTGCGTCTGGGTGCGGCGCGGACCTCCTTCCACAGCTACCCGCCCGCCATCTACCGCCGCCTGCGCGGCCGTTACGCCGATCTCGCCGGGGCCGTCGCCGGGACGGTCCCGCTCGCGCCGCCGATGGCCCCGCGGCGGGTGGGTCGCGAGCGGTTCGCCGACGTCGTGCTGTCCCCCACCGGCTCCCGGCACCTCACGCAGCTGCGCGTGGACCTCTCCCACCCCGTGCTCTTCGACCACCTCGTCGACCACGCCCCCGGCATGCTGCTGCTGGAGGCTGCGCGCCAGGCGGCGCAAGCGGCTGCGTACCCGGAGGAGAGCATTCCGGTCGCCATGGACGCCACCTTCACTGCCTATCCCGAACTCGACGTGCCCTGCTGGATCCACGCCGACGCGCTCCCCGTGGACCGATTCGGACGCAGGCGGGTCCTGATATCCGCTCTGCAGAACGACACGTCCGTCTTCTCCTCTGTCGTGACCCTGGGCCGGGTGTGAGCGCGATGACGAACGGTGCACGGGGGATGCTCGACGGCCGGGTCGCTCTCATCACGGGCGCGTCCAGCGGGATCGGCGCGGCCGCGGCGCGGCTGTTCGCCGCTGAGGGGGCGGCCGTGGTCGTGATGGCCCGCCGCGCGGACCGGCTGCACGCCCTTGCGGACGGGATTCTCGCCGCGGGCGGCCGGGCGCTGGCGGTGCCCGGCGACGTGACCGACCCTCAGGACGCGGAGCGTGCGGTGGCTGCGGCGGTCGAGACCTTCGGCCGGCTGGACGCCGCCTTCAACAACGCCGGTTACGGCACGGCCGGTGCCCTCTTGCACGAGGTCGACGACGCAGACTACGCGCGGACCATGGACGTCAACGTGGGCGGCGTGTGGAATTGCATGCGCCACGAGCTCCCCGCGATGCTCGCCTCCGGCATGCCCGGGGCCGTGGTGAACACCTCCAGCGTGGCTGGGGCGGTGGCGACCGGGGCATCGGCGGCGTACGTGGCCGCCAAGCACGCGGTCATCGGCATGACGAAGGCGGCTGCCGCTGAGTACGGACCGTGGGGGGTCCGGGTGAACGCCCTGGTCGTGGGTAACACGATGACCGAGATGACAGAGCAAGTGCACGACCTCGACCCGGAGTTGGAGCGGGCATTTCTCGCCCGACCGGTGCAGAAGCGGATGGCTGATGCGGAGGAGGTGGCGCAGGCCGCCGCCTGGTTGTGCAGTGAGCGGTCTTCGTTCGTGACCGGTGCCGCGGTGCCCGTCGATGGCGGGTGGACGGCTACGTAGTCCTTCGGCTGCGGGTCGTCCCTGGTTGCTCGCGCAGTTCCCCGCGCCCCCTTCGGGGCGCGGGGAACTTTGCGTTCTGGCGGAAGTCGTGGCTCCAAAAATACAGAACGACCGCTTTGATTTTGGCGCCGCCTGTGGATATCGTGCTGACCGGAGCCGGCAAGGGGCCGCGGGGGAGCTCGCCACGGGATCGGGAGAGCGCAATGGCGATGCAGGAGAGGGCGGTCCGGACGCGCGAGGCTCTCATCAGGGCGGCGGCCGCGGAGATCGACGGCAAGGGCTACGCGGGCGCCACCCTGTCCGGCATCTGCAAGTCCGCCGAGGTCTCCATGGGGGCTCTGACCTTTCATTTCGCCAGTAAGGGCGAGTTGGTGGACGCGGTCGTGGAGCGCGGCTGCGAGGTCACGCGCGAGCTGGTCGACAAGGTGGCGGCGGACGGGCGGTGCGCGCTGCGTTCCGTGGGGATGCTGGCGCTGGGGCTCGTGCGACTGCTGGAGGAGGACGTGGCCGTGCGCTCGGCCGCGCTCCTGGCCCGCGAGCGTCCCGCGGCCGGTGCCGACTGGACTGCGTCCTGGCTCCCCGCCGTCCGCGAGCTACTCGAAAGTGCCGGTGAACAGGGCGAATTGCGTACGGAGGCGCCGCCGGTGACGGTGGCCGCCTTAGTTGCGCATCTGCTGGCCGGAGCCGAGGTGCAGCGGCGCTGCGGCGGCGATGCCAACCGACGTGAGCCGATATGGGAGTTGGTGCTGAACGGCGTCGCGGCAAGCGGTGTCTGAGGGCTGGAAAACAAAGCGAACGTTCTGTATTCTCTCTGGTGTTACGGAGAGGAAGGCAGGATCGCTGTGACGTACATCGACGCCGCCCCCGATGCGGCCGTGTGCAGCAGGCTCGCGCGTGAGATCCACGACCGGATCGGCAGCGGGCTCGCCCTGGCACTGCGGCGACTGGAACTCCTGGAGCTCACCGCGACCGGGCTGACCCCGGCCGAGAAGGGCCGGCTGGCCGATGCCCGCGCCGCCCTGCTGGACACCCTGGGCGTGGCCCGGGAGGTCACCTCCGCCCTGCGGCGCTGCCCCGCGGCCGGTGCCATCACCTCTGCGCCCCCGCTGGAGGGTGCGCTGCGCAGCTTCCTGCAGTCCATGGAGCCGCTCGGAGTGCGGGTGCGGCTGCGGGTCGACGGCGAGGACTCGTGGGTGCCGCCGTTGGTCGTCAGCGAGGTCTTCATCGTCGTGCGCGAGGCGTTGCGCAACGCCCTCGCCCACGCGGGGGCGGATGAGGTGACGGTTCACGCCGTCATCGCCCCGCACGAGGTGTACGCCGAGGTCACCGACGACGGCGTGGGCTTCGACACCGCCACGCCCCGCACCGCGGGCCGCACCAACGGCCTGCTCGGCATGGAGGAGCGGGCCCGTGCCCTCGACGGCACCACCACGGTGACGTCCGTCCCGGGCCGCGGCACCACCGTCGCCGTATGGATACCGATCAAGGGGAGCAGCATCGATGACTGAGCGGATCCGCATTCTGGTCGCCGACGACCACACCCTGCTGCGCGAGGCGCTGTGCGATCTGCTCGGCGCCGAGCCCGACTTCGAGGTCGTCGCCCAGGCCGGTGACGCCGAGGCCGCCGTCCGGCTGGCCGGGCAGCTGCGCCCCGACGTCGCCCTGCTCGACGTCCAGATGCCGCACAACGAGGACCCGGTGGCCACCGTCGGCAGGATGCTGCGCCACCAGCCCGGCCTGCGGATCATCATCGTGAGCATGGACGACCACCCCGTTCTCGTACGGCAGTTGCTGGAACTCGGTGTCCGCGGGTACCTGCACAAGAGCGCGAGCCGCGAGACGCTGGCCGCCGCCATTCGCGAACGCGTCGACACCGGGCGCCGCGTGGTGACGGTCTCGGTGCTGCCGGGCGGCATGTCCGCCCCGGGGCCGGGTGCCCCGGGCGCCCAGCGGCTGTCCGAGCGGGAGGTGGAGGTCCTCGCCCTGGTGGCGGGCGCACTCAGCAACCGCCAGGTGGGGGCCCGGCTGGGCATCACCGAGGGGACCGTCAAGCGCCACCTGCGGAAGATCTTCGACAAGCTGGACGCGGTGTCGCGGCTGGACGCCGTCAACAAGGCGGTGGCGCTGTCGCTGATTCGGCCGCAAATGGATCGGCCGATGCGAGCGGCAAGTTGAGCGGTACGGATGCGCCCCGTCAGGGGCGCGGGGAACTGCGCGACCGGCCACGACGCGCCTGCAGATTCGACTGCGGGCCGTGGGGGCCGCTCGCGCAGTTCCTCGCGCCCCTTGCGGGGCGCCGTGGTCACCGTCACACCGTGAGGTACCCCCCGTCCACCGGGATGCTCGCACCCGTCACGTACGAGCTGGCATCCGCCGTGAGGAAGAGCAACGCCCCGTCCAGCTCGTGCAGTTCACCGGCCCGGCGCATCGGGGTGCGGCGTTCCACCCAGGTGCGGCCCTTGTCGTTGCCGAGCATGTCCTCGGTCATCTCCGACCAGAACCAGCCCGGGCAGAGCGCGTTCACGCGCACCCCGCGCGCGGCCCACTGGGCGGCGAGTTCGCGGGTGAGGTTGACGACCCCGCCCTTGCTCGCGGCGTACGCGGCCTGCGGCAGGCTGCCGCTGGCCACCAGCCCGTACACCGACGCGATGTTGACGATGCTGCCGGTGCCGCGCTCCAGCATCCCGGTGCCGACCGCCGCGCTGAGGGCGAAGACCGCGGTGAGGTTGACCCCCACGATGCCGTCGAAGCTCTCCACGGTCTGCCGCTCGGCCGGCACGATCTCCGACAGGCCCGCGTTGTTGACCAGGACGTCGATCGGGCCTAGCTGCTCGGTGACCGTGCGCACCAGCCGCTCGCGGTCCTCGGCGAGGGTCACGTCGCAGGGCACGGCGATGCTGCCGGGCAGTTGGTCGGACAGCTCCTTCAGCGGGCCCTCGCGCCGGGCGGCCAGCGCCACCCGGGCCCCGGCCGCGGTGAGCAGCCGGGCGAAGTGGGCGCCGATCCCGCTGGACGCCCCGGTGATCACGGCCACCTTGCCGTCGGTGCGGAAGATCCGGGTCGGGTCGCTCATCGCGCCGCCACCTCCGTCCCGACCGTGCTGCCCAGCCGGACCCGCATGCGGGCGACGGCCGCGCCGTCCTGCTCGAAGGCCACCTCGGTCCAGCGGCCCCCGTCCACGCTCTCTGGCAGCGGGCGCGTGACGACCGTGATGTCGCTGTCGAGTTCGGCGAAGCGCAGGTACTCGGCGCTCACGTACTGCAGGAAGAGCCCGTCGGGGGAGAGGCCCTGCTGCTCCCCGGCCAGCAGCAGCGAGGACTGCCGCGCGGCCTCCATCATGACCGGTCCCGGGACGTGGTCCTGCGCGTGATCGAACATGCTCGGGTGGTCGACCGGGACGCGCAGCCGCGCCAGCGACCCGTCCCCGTCGGCGCGTACGTCCTCCAGCACCACGTTCTCGGCGCGCTCCCGTCCCACCCGCCACGGGGCCACCGGCAGGCCGCCGGTGTGTCCGGGGAGGGTGTCGGAGTGCGGCGGTGGGGTCTCGCGGTGCGACATGCGCAGGCTCTCGTAGACGTCGTTCGGGCGCTGCGCGGTGTCGACGATGACCGTGCCGGCCCGCCGCCCGTCCACCATGACCTGCACCTTGTGGACGACCCGGGAGATCGCGCCGCGGTACTCCTTGGCCAGCTCGACGGTGCCGCGCAGGTCGAGGTCGAGCGGGCCGCGCACCCGCAGCGGTCCCGGGTCGGAGATCTCCATCGAGGCCGTCGCGGTGATCGACTTGGTGTCCTGGCCGGCGTCGTGCTGCAGGTGCATCGCGCACAGCAGCATCTGGCGGACGCTCTCGAAGACCACCAGCGGGTCGTGCATGGCCGGGCGGCCCGTGTGGTCGCCGTAGTAGAAGTGCGCGGGCGGGAGCTGGGCCGAGGCCCGGAAGGTCTTGTCGTCGACGGACTGGAAGTCGGTCAGGAACACCTCGGCGAGCGCGGCGCGGTGCACCAGGCGTCGGGACAGCGTGCGCTGCGTGCTCAGGGGTGCGGCCATGGTGTCGATGGTGTCGGTGGGCAGGGTGATGACGGTCATCTCGGGCTCCAGGAAAGGGAATCGGGCGGGTTCGGATCAGAGGTTCGCGGTCGCGAGCGGCTTCGCGGCGTCCATGAGGTCGGCGATCCGGCGTGCGGCCTGCTCGGCGGTGCGGAAGTGCACGGCCTGCCAGCCGGCGGCGACGGCGCCCGCGCAGTTCTTCTCCAGGTCGTCGACGAGCACGCACTCGTGCGGGGCGCGCCCGGCGCGCAGGGCGGCGATGCGGAACATCTCGGGCTCGGGCTTGCGGCTGCCCACGGCGTAGGAGCAGACGATGTCGTCGAAGTGGGTGTCGTCGACCATGTAGCGGCGGTGGCGCTCCCAGGAGGGCGGCAGGTTGGACAGCAGGCCCACGAAGGCGCCCCGGGCGCGGAAGCCTTCCAGGTGCCGGACCCAGTCGGCGTTGGCGGGGCGGCCGTCGAACCAGCGGTCGCCGAAGTTCTCCAGGTCGGCGACCAGGCCGAAGGTGCGGCCGAGTTCGGTCTCCAGCTCCGCGGACCAGGAGTGCTCGTCGAGCAGCGGGATGTCGATCACGCCCATGGAGTCGGTGCCGTGGGCCTCGCCCACGAGGCGCATGGCCTCCTTGAGCGCGTACGTCGGCACGCCGACCCGGTCGCTGAAGTCGTTGAAGGTGACGTCGACGGGCGGGGTGAGCACGCCGCCGAAGTCGGTCCAGATGGCCAGGGGAGCAGTCATGACGGTTCCTTCGGGTGGGAGGGGAAGCCTGCGGGTGAGGTGCGGGGCTCACAGGCGGTAGAGCAGCCCGCCGTAGTACCAGCCGGAGCCGACCGCCGTGGACAGCACCAGGTCGCCGGACGAGAGGACGCCGCTCTGCATGAACTCGGAGAGCGCGATGGGGATGGACGCGCAGCCGGTGTTGCCGCGGTCGGCGAAGTTGGTGAGGAACTTGGCGACGGGCAGGTCCAGTCCGTCGCGTACCCCGGCGTGGATGGCGTTGTTGCCCGGGTGGGGCACCAGCCAGTCGATGTCGGAGGTCTTGAGCCCGTTGCGGTCCAGGACGTTGTCCGCGACCTGCAGGCTGGAGCGGACGGCCAGGTCGATCAGTTCGGGCTTGGGCCGCAGGAAGCCCTCGGGGGCGCGGGCGGCCACGGTGTCGGCCTCGGAGGCGTCGCAGTCGAGCACGGAGTCGAGCAGGCCGCTCGGGTCGTCCGGGTCGCCCTTCTCCAGGACGACGGCGCCGGCCGCGTCGCCGAAGACCAGCTGCCCGCGGGTGCCGGGCCGGGCGCGGCGGGTGAACCGGTCGGCCGCCACCACCACGGCGCGCTTCCAGCCGGGGTGTGCGGTGAGCAGGGAGGCGGCGGTCTGCATGCCGTGGACGAATCCGGTGCAGGCGCCGCACACGTCGAAGGCGAGGGCGCCGTGGGCGCCGAGCGCGGCGGCCACACCGGGGGCGATCTCCGGGATCCACTGCCGGTCGGTCCAGTTGGCGAGGACGACGAGGTCCAGGTCGGCGGCGCCGTAACCCGCGTTCTCCAGCGCGTTCCGGGCGGCCTGGACGGCCATGAACTCCAGCGTCTCGTCCTCGTCGGCGACGTGCAGGCTGCGCACGCCCAGTTCGGCGGCGGCCTCGGGCGGGTAGGTGCGCCCGCCGACGGTCACCTCGCCGTCGTGGCGGCGCAGGTGACGGGGGTAGTAGTGGCCGAGCCCGGCGAACTTCAGCCCGGATCCGGTCCAGGTACGGCCTTCGGTACGTGCGTGCATGAGGGTGCTCCTAGGAATGAAGTTGGGGATGAATGGCGCCCCGAAGGGGCGCGGGGAACTGCGCGACAAGCCACAACGGACCCGCAGATGAAGCGGCTAGCGGTACCGACCGTCAGGGTCGAGGGACCGCAACAACGCCAACTCCTCGTCCGTCACCGGCTTCTCGGGCACGACCCCGGTGACGTCCGCGGACCACGAGGTCCGCTCGGCCACGGCGGCCGCAGCCCGCTCCTCGACGGCGCCGGGACCGTCGCCGCCCTCCGGGCCCAGCCAGGTGGCGAGCCGGAAGCCGTCCCCGCCGTCCGTGCGGCGGAACCGGCCGAAGTCGCTGACCACTTCGCGGACCCGGTGCCCGGGGCTGGTGCGGTAGCCGACCTCGCCGACGTAGCGGCGGCGGGAGGACGGGGCGATCACCACGCAGTCGGTGGACGAGGCGATGTCGTTGGCCCCGCCGGACCCGGTCAGCCAGCGGCCGTCCGCGCCCCGGCTGGTGTTGATCGTGCCGGTGCCGTCGATCTCCGCGGCTGCCAGCACGCCCAGGGCGCGCGGGTTGGCGGCCACCATGCCGCCGAGGATCTCCGGGATCCCGGCGAGCATTTCGCTGCGTCCGGCGTGCAGCAGGCTGAACAGGTAGACGTCACCGGGCTCGGGCGTGAACCCGTACATCCCCAGCTCCGCCACGACCTTGACGTCGTGCCCGCCGCCGCGCAGCAGCCCGGCGGCCAGCCACGCCGCCATGTGCGAGGTGCCGATGCCGGCGAGCAGGGTGTCGTAGCCGTGCTCGCGCACCTGGTCGGCCACGGCGCGGGCGCCGAGGACGATCAACTGCTCCTGGCGGCTGGGCGGTTCCGTCCCCGTCGGCACCGGAGGAGCCGGTGCGGCGCTGCGCTCCCCGGCGGTGAGCCGGGCCCGGGCCGCCGCCTCGCTGCGGGCGATCTCCTGCCACAGCTCGGTCTCCTCGGCGTACGGCTCCTCGGGCACCGTGCCCGGTTCGGCGAGGGCCGCCCGGCGTTCGGCGCCGAGCCGCTGGACGTAGCCCGCGTGGGAGCCGGGTCCGGTGACCCAGGTGCGGTACCAGTCGTCGCCGCGCTGCGGGCCGTGGCAGGAGGCGACGATCTCCTCCAGGAAGGCGTAGTCGTCCAAGTAGCCCGCGACGCCGGCCAGTCCGCCTGTGCGCAGCGACTGGGGGTGGGCCCCCATCGGTGCCTCGCACAGGCCCAGCACCCGCTGGCCCGGGATGACCACCCGGTCGTTGATCTTCCGCAACTCCTCTCGGGAGACGATCCGTTCGACCGATGCGACGACCCCGCGCTGCGCGGCGTACGCGGCCCAGGCGCCTTCGCCGAGCGGCGGTACGAGGGCGATGTTGCCGTCCTCGTCGGCGACCGCGCCGTGGACGAGCGTGACGTCCGGGCGCAACGGGGCCATGAGCGTCACGTGTTCGCCGGGCCGGGCCGGGTCGGGCACCCGGTGCAGCACCCCCGGCTTGCCCTCGGCCAGGTCGGTGCCGGCCAGCGAGCCGGTGACGGCGTAGGGGGCGCCCTGGGCGCCGGCGATCAGCCGCTGCACGTAGCTCAGCAGCGACCAGGCCTCGAAGGCGAACGGCTCGCCCTGCTCCAGCCGGGCGTAGAGCGGGTTGGGCCGCGGGGACGGGTAGGTGTCGCCGACGAACCCGGCGACGACCTTCTCGGCGACGCCGGAGAGGGCGAGCGCGTGGGCCGAGGAGTGCACGGCCGTGGTGCTCACGGTCAGCCGGCCCTCCGCGCCGAACACCCGGCACAGCGCGTACGTCAGGGCGTTGGGGCGGGACGGGGTCCCGGCCAGGTGGACGTGGTCGCCGGGCTCGACCAGCCGGCGGACCAGCTCGTCGACGTCGGAGGCGATCAGCGGCTGCCGGGTCATGACGGCGCTCCCACCGCGACCACCGAGGTCTGGCTGCCGAAGGCGAAGGACATCGACACGGCGAGGTCCAGCTCGGCCGGGCGGGCGCCCTCGAAGACGTGGTCGTGGTCGCACTCGGGGTCGGGCGTGGTGAAGTTGATCGTCGGGGCGATGGTGCGGTGGTGGATCATCAGGCTGGTCGCGGCGACGTTGATGATGCCCGCGAGGCCGAACGTGTGCCCGTAGATGGGCTTGTTGGAGCTGATGGGCGGGAGCTGGCCCACGGTCCGCTCGGGGTAGAGGGCGCGCAGGGCGCGGGACTCGGCGATGTCGTTGTAGCGGGTGGCGGTGCCGTGGGCGCAGAAGTAGTCGACGTCCTCGGCGCTGCGGCCGGCGTCGGCCAGCAGGTCCTCGATCAGGGCGGCGGTGACCTTGCCGGTGAGGTCCATGGTGGTCGGGTGGGCGGCCTCGTTGAGGGAGGCTGCGGAGAGGATCTCGGAGTAGATCCGGGCGCCGCGGGCGCGGGCCGCCGACTCGCGCTCCAGGCAGAGCACGACCGAGCCCTCGCCGAGCGCGAAGCCCTCGCGGTCGTTGCTGTAGGGACGGACGGCGCGTGTGGGGTCGTCGCGCTCGGTGGACATCACCCCGCTGCCCATCGCCCGATAGCAGGAGGCGACTTCGGGCAGGATCGGGAACTCGTGGCCGCCGACGAGCATCACGTCCGCGGCGCCGGACTGCAGCTCGCGCAGGGCCACGCCGATCGCCTGGTGGCCGCCGACGCAGGCGTTGCCGATGGTGGTGACGAGGCCCTGGGCGCCGGTGTAGATCGCGGAGAGGGTGGCCGGGCAGCCGGGCAGGCCGCGGAACATGGCGCCCTTGTCGCCGAAGGCGGTCGGGTCGGCGCCGGTCAGCACGTCGCGCCACCAGGCGGACGGTCCGCGCGAGGAGGACATCACGATGCCCAGCCGGCGCGGCTCGACGTCACCGGGGGCCAGCCCCGCGTCCCGCCGGGCCTCGGCCACCGCCGACATGCCGATGAGGATCTCGCGGGAGTACTTGGCCGCGTGGGCGTCGCTCAGTTCGGGGAGGAAGGGGTGGTGGTCGAAGCCGTTGATCTCGGCGGCGACGTGCACCGGCAGCCCGGCCTCCGCGCCGTCGAACCGGGTGAGCCGGCCGACCTGCGAGAGCCCGCCGGATATGTTCGCCCAGAACCGGTCCACGGACAGGGTATGGGGAAGGACGACGCCTATCCCGGTGACGACTATGCGTTCCGTGTTCTTCATGGGAAAAACGATATGGCGGGCGGAATTCGATTCCATGGACCGCGTGGTACCGAATTCCGGGGAATTCCGGTACCGGGAGTACTGGTTGCCGGACACGAAAAAAGTTCCCCGCGCCCCGGAAGGGGCGCGGGGAACTGCGCGAAAAGCCACGAACGACCCGCACTTTTCAGCGGTACCGCTTCAACTCCCGCCGCGCCAAGGAGGCGCGGTGCACCTCGTCGGGACCGTCGGCCAAGCGCAGCGTCCGGGCATGGGCCCACAACTGCGCCAGGGGGAAGTCCTGGGACACCCCGCCGCCACCGTGGGCCTGGATGGCCCGGTCCAGCACCCACTCCGCCATCTCCGGCACCGCGATCTTGATGGCCTGGATCTCCGTGTGCGCGCCCTTGTTGCCGACGGTGTCCATCAGCCAGGCGGTCTTCAGGACCAGCAGCCGCGCCTGCTCGATGCGGACGCGCGACTCGGCGATCCACTCCTGCACGACGCCCTGTTCGGCGAGCGGCTTCCCGAAGGCGGTGCGCCGGCCGACCCGCTCGCACATGAGGTCGAAGGCGCGTTCCGCCATGCCGATGAGCCGCATGCAGTGGTGGATGCGCCCGGGCCCGAGCCGGGCCTGGGCGATGGCGAAGCCCTCGCCCTCCCCGGCGATGATGTTCTCCGCCGGCACGCGGACGTTGTCGAAGACGACCTCCGCGTGGCCGCCGTGCGGTCCGTCGGTGTAGCCGAAGACCGTCACCCCGCGCTCGACGTGCACGCCGGGGGTGTCGCGGGGGACGAGGATCATCGACTGCTGCCGGTGCCGCGGCCCGTCGGGGTCGGTCTTGCCCATGACGACGAGGAGTTCGCACTCCGGGGCCATCGCCCCGGACGACCACCACTTGCGTCCGTTGATCACGTACTCGTCGCCGTCCCGCTCGATGCGGGTGGCGATGTTGGCGGCGTCCGAGGAGGCCACCTCCGGCTCGGTCATGCAGAACGCCGACCGGATCGTGCCGTCCAGCAGCGGCTTGAGCCAGCGGTCCTGCTGCTCCGGGGTGCCGAAGAGCGCGAGGACCTCCATGTTCCCGGTGTCCGGCGCCGCGCAGTTGACGGCCTCGGGTGCGATGTGCGGGCTGCGGCCGGTGATCTCGGCGAGCGCGGCGTACTGCAGGTTCGTCAGCCCCGCGCCGAACTCCTCGCCCGGCAGGCTGTGCTGGTCTGCAAAGAATAGATTCCAAAGGCCCTGGCGTCGGGCCTCGGCCTTCAGCTCCTCCAGGACCGGGGGGCGCCCCCACGGGTGCCCGGCGGCGTGCTGGGCCGCGAACACCGGCTCGGCGGGCAGCACATGATCGTCGAGGAAGGCCCGCATCCGGGCACGCAGTTCCTCGGTCCGGGCGTCGTACGCGAATTCCATGGTCTCTGTCTCCGTAGCGGGATCAGCGGGCGGCCGCGTCGAGTGCGGCGTGCCCGCGCTCGACGAGCAGCGGCACGGCCTCGGCGAGCGCCGCCGGCTCGTCGCCGACGGTGTGGCCCTGGACGGTGCGGCAGTGGATGCCCTCGAGAATGGCGGCGAGCTTGTAGAAGGAGAAGGCGACGTACCAGCCGAGCCGGTCGAGCGGCACGGCGCTGCGCGTGGCGTAGCGCTCCACGAGCTGCGCGGCCGACGGCCAGCCGGGGAGCGCGCCGGGGGTGGCGACGGGGGAGTGGGGGAATCCGGCGAAGCCGTCCCAGTACATGCAGAGCATGCCGAGGTCGGCGAGCGGGTCGCCGAGGGTGGACATCTCCCAGTCGAGCACGGCGTTGATCCGGCCCGGATCGTCCCGGTCCAGCAGCACGTTGTCGAGCTTGTAGTCGCCGTGGACGAGGGAGGCCGCGCCGCCGGACGGGCAGCTCGCGGCGAGGCGGTCGTTGAGGGCGCCGGCCCCGGGGACGTCACGGGTGCGGGAGTCCTCCCACTGCCGGCGCCAGCGCCGCACCTGGCGGGCCATGAAGCCTTCGGGGCGCCCGAAGTCCGCCAGTCCGGCCTGCGCGGGGTCCACGGCGTGCAGGGCGGCGAGGGTGTCGACGAGCGCGAAGGCGGTGCGCCCGGCCGCCGGGGGCCCGAGCGGGGCGAGTTCGGCGTCGCTGCGGAAGGTGACGCCCTCGGCCAGCTCCATCACGTAGAACGGGGCGCCCAGCACCGCGGGGTCCTCGCACAGCCCGTACGTGCGCGGCACGGGCACGGCGGTGGGCCCGAGCGCGGTGAGCACGCGGTACTCGCGCGCCATGTCGTGGGCGGTGGCGAGGACATGGCCCAGCGGGGGCCTGCGGAGCACGAGGCTGCGGTCCCCGCAGTCGATCCGGTACGTCAGGTTGGAGCGTCCGCCGGCCAGCAGCCGGGCGCCGGCGGGCGGGGGGCAGCCGGGCAGGTGCGCGGCCAGCCAGGCCGCCAGCGCTGCGGTGTTCATGTCTCCTCCGGAGGCCTACGCCACGGTCCCGGCCGCCGTCGGGGGTGCGGGGCCGGGACCGTCGGTGTGGGGGGTGTGCGGGTTACTTGTCGGCGGTGAGCTTGCCGGCGGTGCCCCAGCTGTCGGTGGGAACCTCGGTGACCCAGACCTGAACGGTCTCGGCCGGGATCTGGTAGGCGTCCACGAAGGCGTCGGTGATCCTGGCGACCAGGTCGCGCTTCAGCTCGACGTCGCGGGGGCCCTGGAGAACGGTGACGACCGGCATGATTCCTCCTGAATGAATTCGCTGATCCACTGCGATTGCGGCGTTGCAATTGCGGTGCACCACGGACGTTATGGGCCGCGGGGAAGGCGATTCAAGGGAAATGCCTCCCAGGTGGACCCTGCATGTCCCGGAAGAAACACCGGCCGGTGTCGTTGGCGTCAACGGGCCTCTGTTCCGCCCCGGTGCCGCCTACCGTCGCCTCATGACCACCACATTTACGCATGCACGTGTCGCGATCGTGACCGGAGCGGCCCGCGGCATCGGTGCGGCCACCGCCGAGCGGCTGGCCGCCGACGGCCATGCCGTCGCCGTCCTCGACCTCCACGCCGCCGCGGGGGCGGAGACCGTCGCGCGCATCGGGAAGGCCGGCGGCCGCGCGCTCGCCGTCGGCGCGGACGTCTCCGACGAGACACAGGTCGCGGCCGCCGTCGCCGAGATATCCGAGCGGCTCGGGGCCCCGACGATCCTCGTCAACAACGCGGGCGTGCTGCGGGACAACCTCCTGTTCAAGATGACCGTCCCCGACTGGGACACCGTGCTCGGCGTGCACCTGCGCGGCGCCTTCCTGATGTCCCGCGCGGTCCAGAAGCACATGGTCGACGAGGGCTTCGGCCGCATCGTCAACCTCTCCAGCTCCTCGGCCCTCGGCAACCGCGGCCAGGCCAACTACGCTGCCGCGAAGGCCGGTCTGCAGGGCTTCACCAAGACGCTGGCCATCGAACTCGGCAAGTTCGGCGTGACGGCGAACGCGGTGGCGCCCGGCTTCATCGCCACCGACATGACCGCCGCGACGGCGGAGCGCATGGGCGTCACCTTCGAGGAGTTCAAGACGGCCTGCGCGGCGGAGATCCCGGTACGGCGCGTCGGCACACCGGACGACGTGGCGGAAGCCGTCGCGTTCTTCGCGAGCGAGGCCGCGGGCTTTGTGTCGGGCCAGGTCGTGTACGTGGCCGGGGGTCCGCTGTGCTGAGCTTCACGTCGGCGGACGAACTCCGGGCGGCCGTGGGCCGGGAGATGGGCCCGAGCGACTGGCTGGAGGTGGACCAGGCCCGCATCGACCTCTTCGCCGAGGCCACGGGCGACCACCAGTGGATCCACACGGACCCGCAGCGCGCGGCGGCCGGCCCCTTCGGCACGACGATCGCCCACGGGTATCTGACGCTGTCGCTGCTGCCGGTGCTGGTGCCGCGGCTGATGGATGTCGTCGGGGCGACGATGGGCGTCAACTACGGTGCGAACAAGGTACGTTTCCCGTCCCCGCTGCCTGCGGGTTCGCGGGTGCGGGCCAGGGCGCGCATCGTCGATGTCGGGGAGGCCGGGGGCGGGGTGCAGGTGACCACGTCGGTGACGGTGGAACGCGAGGGCGGGGAGAAGCCGGTGTGCGCGGCGGAGGTGGTGAGCCGTTTCGCGTGGTGAGGGCGTGAGGGAGCAAACGCCGGACGGGCCGACACAGTCGGCCCGTCCGGCGTTTGAGGATCGGGGCAACTCCTCAGATGCCGCCCCCCGCGGTGATCAGCCCCCCGTCCACCGCAAGCGTCTGCCCGGTGACCCAACTGGCGTCACTCGACGCCAAATACGCCACCGCCGCCGCAATGTCCTCCGGCACCCCGAGCCGCCCCAGTGCGTACCCGGCCGCCACTTCCGCCTCCCGCTCCTCGTAGAGCTTCTCCGCGAACCGCGTCCGGACCACGGCCGGCGCCACCGCGTTCACCCGTATCCGCGGGCCGAGTTCGCGGCCCAGCTGCTCGGTCAGGTGGATCAGGGCCGCCTTGCTGGCCCCGTACGCCCCGATCCCCTCCGCGGGGCGGAGGCCCGCGACGGCCGTCATGTTGACGACGCTGCCGCCGTGCTCACCCATCCACACGCGTCGCGCGTGCCGCAGCCAGCCCAGTGCGGCCAGCACGTTGACCTCGAAGACCTTGCGGATCGCGGACTCCTGGACGTCGAGGACCGGGCCGAACACCGGGTTGATCCCGGTGTTGTTGACCAGGACGTCCAGCCGGCCGAATGCCCCGACGGTCCGTTCCACCGCCTCCGCCTGATGCGCGGCATCATCCGCCTTTCCGGCCACGGCCAAGGCGAATTCGGGCCCGCCCAATGCCTTCACGGCCTCGGCCAGCGGTTCCGCCGAGCGCGCGGTGATGCACACCCGCGCCCCTTCGGCGACCAGCCGCTCGGCGACGGCGAATCCGATGCCGCGGCTGGCACCGGTGACGAGGGCGACACGGCCCTGGAATCGATTCACGGAAGATCTCCTAGGAAAGTCAGGACGCCGCACGGGTCTGCGCCAGCAGTTCCCGCCGGTTGGCCACGCCGAGCTTGTGCAGCACATTGCTCACGTGGTTCTTGACGGTCTGCCGGGCCAGATGCAGTTCGGCGGCGATTTCGTCGTTGGAATAGCGGCCGAGCAGCAGCCCGAGGACCTGCTGTTCGCGCGCGGTCATGCCCGAAATGGCCGACGGCGCACGGGTGCCGCCCGCGCCGTGCTCGCGCAGGTGCCAGACGGGACGCCCGGCCGCGAGCGTCTCCACGGCCTGCACCAGCCGCTCGGGCATGGCCGACCGGTGCACGAAGCCGTCGGCCCCGGCCGCCAGACAGGCCGCGACCACGGCCGGATCGTCGGCACCGGCGAACACCAGCACGGTCGGCGGCCGCGCGAGCCCCTTGGCCTGGCGGGCCAACTGCACGCCGTCGCCCGGCTCCACGAGGTCGACATCCGTGACGAGCAGGTCCGCACCCAGCCGCCGGACCGTCTCCAGCGCGCCTTCCCGCGACTCCGCTTCGCCCGTCGCATCGGCCACCCCGGAATGCCGCAGCAGCGAGGCCACCGCGGCGCGGGGAACCGGAAAGGGGTCGGCCACGACGATCACGCGGTGCTGCGACAGTGAGCAGTTCGTATTCATGGCTACCTCCAGGGGGCCGAACGTAGCCTGCGGAACGGCGGGTTCGGGCCACGGTGCGCCGAGAGCGGCACCCCGGCTCTCCCTAAGGGGTATGCGCGGGCGCCGTGTTCCGAAAGTGATATCGCCCGCGCCATAAGGGGAATTCACCCGGCCCCGGCCCCGGCCTAGGTTGATCTGCGAGGCGCGCATTCCCGAACTCCCGCATCGCACCTACCGACAAGGATTTCGATCACGATGAAGGACACACCGCAGCGCGACGCCCGCCGCCCGGTCATCAGTCTGGTGACCGTCGTGCTGGCCTCGTTCCTCCTGCCCATATCCCTGACGGGGGCGTCCGTCGCCATGCCGGGCGTGGCGGACGACTTCCACAACAGCCTTGCCGCAGGCCAGTGGATCGTGAACGGATACGACCTGGCCTTCGCCAGCTTCATGCTGGCCAGCGGTGCGTTCGCGGACCGGTTCGGCCGCCGGAAGGTCTTCGCGACGGGCAGTGCGGTCTTCGCGCTCTCGTCGCTGGTCTCGGCACTGTCCGGCGACATCCTCGTCCTGGACGCGGCCCGCGCGGTCGCGGGTCTGGGCGCGGCCGCGGTCCTCACCTCCGGAAGCGCGCTGCTCGCCCAGATCTTCACCGGTCCCGCCCGCGCCAAGGCCTTCGGCGTCTTCGGCACGGTCGTCGGCATCGGCCAGGCCTTCGGGCCCTTCGTCTCCGGCGCACTGTCGACCACGTTCGGCTGGCGG
Source organism: Streptomyces sp. AM25 (assembly GCF_058146165.1). Taxonomy (NCBI): domain Bacteria; kingdom Bacillati; phylum Actinomycetota; class Actinomycetes; order Kitasatosporales; family Streptomycetaceae; genus Streptomyces; species Streptomyces sp. AM25. The sequence continues at coordinate 203,662 of NZ_JBKIWN010000014.1, forward strand.
GCGATCTTCCTGGTGCCCGCCGTCGCGGGTGGTGTGGTCGTCCTGCTCTCCTTCCTGCTGCCGGAGTCGCGCGACCCCGGGGCCACCCGGGTGGACTGGGCCGGCACGGTGACCCTCACCGCCGCGCTGGCGAGCCTGATCACCGCACTGCTCGAAGGCCCCGAACTGGGCTGGGGCCACGGGCTGGTGGTCGCCGCCTTCGTCGTCTCCGCGGTCCTGTTCGTCGCGTTCGTCGTGGCCGAGCGCCGTCAGGAGCGCCCGATGGCCGACCTGACCCTTTTCCGGCAGCCGCGGTTCGCCTCGCTGTGCGCCGCCGCGGTGGCCATGGTCGCCGGCTTCACCCCGCTGCTCGTCTACCTGCCCAGCTACCTGACGGCGGTCAACGGCGAGACCACCATGCACGCCGGCACCGACCTGCTGATGCTCACCGTGCCCACCATCTTCTTCCCGATGATCGCCGGATACCTGCAGCGCTGGATCCCCCTGAACCACCTGGTGACCGCCTCGGTCGGCCTGCCGGCCCTCGGCGTGGCATGGCTGACGGTGATGGAGCCCGGCATCAGCAACTGGGCCGCTCTGGGCCCGTACCTGGTCATCGGCATCGGCGTCGGCATCGCCTTCGGCGTGCAGGACGGCGCGGCCGTCTCCAGCGTCGAGCCCGAGCGGGCCGGCATGGCGGCGGGCATGTTCAACACCATGCGCCTCGGCGGCGAGACCGTGGCGATCGCCATCGCGGGCACGCTGATGGTCACCTTCACCCGCTCCCACCTCGGCTCGCGCCTGGACGCCTTCTCCGGCCCGTACGCGCACGACCCCGGCGCCCTGGCCGCCTCGGTGAACCAGGGACAGCTCGACGGGCCCGCCGGCACCGTGCCGGCCGGGATGCGCGATTCCTTCCGTTCCGTCGCGAGCAGCGCCTACACCGGCGGACTGCACGACGTGCTGTGGGTCATGGCGGCCTTCTGCGCCGCGGTGACCGTCCTCGTGGCCGTCGTGGGCGCGCGGCACAAGGCGTCCGAGGCGTCCGGTACCGCCGCGGAGCCGGAGCAGGCCGAGCCCGCACCGGCGCTGGTCTGAGAAAGGCACACGACCATGAGTGACACGAACACGGCGGCGGCATCCGGAGTGGTGATCGTCGGTGCCGGACCGGTCGGTCTGACCCTCGGCTCGGAACTGCTCGGACGAGGCGTCCCGGTCCGCCTGATCGAGCAGTCGGACCGGCCGAACCCGCACGCCAAGGCCATCATCATGTGGCCGCGGGGCATCGAGGCCCTCGGCCGGATCGGCGTCGCGGACGAGATCGTCGCGCGCGGGCACGTCATCCGTGCGCAGAACCATCATTCCGGCGGCCGCAGGCTCGCCCGCACCCACTTCGACCGGATCACCGGGACCCGCTACCCCTTCGCCCTGTCCCTGCCGCAGGAGGAGACCGAGGCCGTCCTGCGCGAACGCTTCACGGAGCTGGGCGGGAAGATCGAGTTCGGTGTGCGGCTGGAGGGGCTGCGCCAGGACGAGGACGGCGTCGAGCTGCGGCTGTCGAGCGGCGATGCGACGTGGACGGAGTCGTGCGCCTGGCTGGTGGGCTGCGACGGCGCCCACAGCACCGTCCGCAAGGCCGTGGGCGTCCCCTTCACCGGGGCCTCGTACGAGCAGCAGTTCCTGCTGGCCGACGGCGAGTGCGAGACGTCGCTCCCGCACGACGAGGCGCACTACTTCATGACGCCCTCCGGCGTCCTGGTCGTCGTCGGGCTCCCGGGCGGCCTGTACCGGGCCTTCGTGAGCGTGTCCCCGGACGTCCCGGTGGACGACCCCCTGCGCATCGTCCAGGAGGCCGCGGACGAGCGCTGCCCGGTGCCCCTCCGGATGCTGGGCGAGCCCCGCACGGGAGTCTTCCGGGTGCACCGCCGGGCGGCGGAGCGCTTCCGGACGGGCAGGGTCCTGCTCGCCGGCGACGCGGCCCACATCCACAGCCCTGCGGGCGGGCAGGGCCTGAACACCGGCCTGGAGGACGCCTCTTCGCTGGGCTGGCGGCTGGCGAACGTCGTCAAAGGCTCGCACGGGCCGGCCGCCCTGGACGACTGGGAGCGCGAACGGCAGCACGTGGCCAGGGGCGTTGTGGACGACACCGACCTGCAGACCCGCATGTGGCTGCTGCAGGGCTGGCGGCGCACCGTCCGCGACACCGCGCTGCGCGCCGCTCAGTCGGCGGGCCTGCTCGACCGCGTCGTGGCGCCCCGTCAGGCCCAGCTCGCCCTCGGCTACCCGGGCTTCCGGCAGCGCCACGGCAGCCTGCGCGCGGGCCGCCGGCTCCCCGACGTCCGCCTGTCCGACGGCACTTGGCTGCACGGCCTGCTCGACCCCGCGCAGTGGACCCTGCTGCTCTTCGCCGACGCGGCCTCCCCGACGGCGGCCCGGCTGGCCGCCCGGGCCGCGGAGCGCGCGGGCGTGGGCGTGGTGCGGGTGACCTCACCCGCCGCGCGCCGGGCACTGCGCCTGAGGGGCGAGGCGGCCGCGGTCGTCCGCCCGGACGCCGTGGTGACCTGGGCGGGCGAGGTCGCCGCCGCAGAACTGCAGCTGCAGATGTGGCCGGTGTAGCAGCGGTTCCCCGCGCCCCGAAAGGGGCGCGGGGGAACTGCGCGACAAGCCACGGACAACCCCGCACATGCAGAACACCCCTCCGGGAGCTCGGCTCCCGGAGGGGTGTTGTCAGCGGTAGCGGAGGGATTTGAACCCTCGGTGACTTGCGCCACACTCGCTTTCGAGGTCTGCTCCTGCTGGTCAGGGTGCAATCCGCGGCCGTTCACCTCCGTTCATCCCCGTACCCCCGCCCGCGGCGTGAACCGCCGTGAACGGCATTGAACGGCGGTGAATGAGACGGAGACTGAGACGGGCGGGATCGGCAGCGGAGCCAGCACGGGAGCCGCCAACTCGCCGGGTGCTAGCGTGCTGGACGCCGATCGTGTGCGGGGAGGGGGCCTACGTGGCCGAGGCAACAGACGACGACCGCAGGCGGTCGGTACATCCATTGGTGGCGCTGTATCCGGGGGTCCGGGTGCCGGCGGCCAACGTCGACACACACTCCGTCGTCGGCGAAGACGATGTCCTTCGGATCCACATGACCCGCTACCCCATGGGGCCGTCTGACCCGTACTGGCAGGAGCCTGAATCCCTGGTGCTGCATCTGATGGCGCTGGATCCCCGGTACCGGGACGCGATCGATGCTGCCGTCCCCGCCTACTGGGACAGGGAAGGGCCTGTAACTATCAAGAGCTACCACCAGACTTCCGTGGCTTCGTCTGCCAGCGTCGTCATCGGACATGCAGGCGACCAGCCCCCGCTTCTCGCCCTGGACGACCTGAGCCGCCGTTGGCCCAGCGCCGTGGTGACAGCCGTCAACATCAACCGGTACACGGTCCTGGCCTGGATCCGAACGCATGATGGTCACTGGAACAAGAGCCCTGACGGTCTGCGTGGCGCGTCCGGGTACGCAGTGACCCTGACCGCGGCGGACCCCGAGAACCCGGGGCCGGTGGACCTCTATCCGTCGGCGCTGTACGGATGGTTCCGCTGGTGGCAGCGGCAAGCGGACGAGCTGATCGACGACCGACACGTAACCGTCGCCGACCTCCCTGCGCCACCCCCGACTCTGGATATCGTCGAAGCCTGGCAGTCCTACCGGGTTCGCCTGAGTGGTGTCGAGCGCACCACCTTCAGCACCGGCCCGAAGACGGAGGCGCGTCCGCAGGATTACGACTGGCCGCAGTGACCCTGTCTGGGTCGCCTCAGCGGAGATCGGGTCAGTTCCGGGAGCAGCCTTGTAGCGGAATGGTCGCTACGCGGGCCCATGCGATCTCCCAAGCCGTGGTTCCTGCGCCAAGGATCTGCTCTCGAAACTGGACGTCCAGCAGGTGCACGCTGTCGACGTGGAAAGCTGCGTGGCTGGGGGTGAGACGACGGAGTGCGCTCTGGAGTGCGTCGCTGTCGCCTGTACCCCAGCTGTACCCGAGAGACATGTGGTGCCGGCCGCCGTCGTGCTGGATCACCCCGGGACCGCGGGCCTCCCGGAACGCCGCCTGCACACGTCCCCGAAGCTCCTCCAAGGGACCGTCAGGCGAGAGGTCCAGCAGCACGCCGGCCTTGTTGGCGATCGGGGAGCCGGCCACCACCTGGAAGGCGCCAGCGCTGGCAAGGTGTTCACGCAGTGCGCTGATCAGCGCGGTTCGCGCATCCGTGGTGATGTCGTCCGAGGCGGTGTCCGCGACCATCTCAACCGTGACGTGCAGCCGCTCGCTCAGTGGGCTGATCGGAAAGGGACGCATCGCATCGTGGCAGCCTGCGACGAGCCGCGCCAAGTCCCGGTCCACGTCCAGGTCCGGGAGCAAGTAGGCGTGCAGGACGCGGGTTCCGTCGACCCACGGCGCCCCTTGGAACTGCGGCACAAAACGCTTCATGAGCAGCCTCCCTGGCCGAGCGGTACGGTGGCGATCGGTGTCCAGATGTATTTGTCCCGCCAGAGCTGCCGTTGGTCCACGAGAACGACCTTCGAGACCCGGAAGCGAGCCCGCGGCGGGCGGAGCTCCACCAGGGCCCTGGCAAGTCCTTCGTCGTCCCACTCGGCATTGCTGTACGCAAGGCTCATGTGCGGGCGGAACCGCGTAGAGGCCGGTGATAGTCGCTCGGCACCGAGGACGTCCGCGGTGACCTCCCGCAGCACCTGAAAGAGCCCGGAAAGCTCCTGCTCCGGGCTCAGTGCGGCGGCGACTCCGCGGCGAACAGCTTGCGCAGGATCAACTTCGACCTCAAGTGGTGCAATGTCCTGCAGTGGCGACTTCGCGGCAGTGGCGACCGCATCGGCATCGGCTGGTGTGAGTGGGCCGAGGGACTGGACCGTTGCGTGCAACCACTCCGGGGGTACTCGGGAGAGTTCACGGTGACGGCTGAGAAGGCCCATGTAAGCCCGGATGAAGGCGTGAACCACCGGCTGATCGTCAAAGAGCACATGCCAGTGAACACGGCATTCGGCGCGGGGCCAGCGGTGAGATTTCCAGAAGTCCTCCACCCAACTCCCCTCCCACACCGATGAACAGTTCGCTACCTGGGGCTCGCTGCCAGCGCGTCGGCCACTGCGGCCATGTCGGTGACTACCGCACCGGCTCCCGCTTCAGCTAGAAGAAGATCCTTGTGTGGCTTGTTGGCGAAGCCGATGGACATCGCTCCAGCAGCACGAGCGGCTTCGACGTCTGTCGCTGAGTCCCCGATGAGCGTGCAGTGATGGGGGTGCACGCGAAGTTGCGCGGCGGCTAGCAACAGCGAGTGGGGGTCGGGCTTCATGAGGTCCGGTCTGCAGGTGGCACGGCCAATGACCTCGTGCACCAGGTGGCGCAGGCCGTGCAGCATCAGGAATGCCCGTACGCAGGCCGTGGAATTGTTACTGACCACGGCAACCTTTCGCCCGGACGCGTGCGCGGCTTCCAGGGAAGCAACAGCGCCTAGTACTACAGGGCTAGATCTGGATCATGGGGTGATGGGAGGCTCTGGTTGTGGCCACGACACAGCCCCATGATTCAGATTGTTCGTCGGACGCCGTCAGCCCGGCCGATTTAGCCGTCTGGGACCGCGAGTTCGCCGTGCTGGGCGAGCGGGTAACCCCGCTGTTCTACCGCCCGGAATCCCAGGAGCACGCCCTGCAGTACCTGCGCGGGCTCCTCTCCCCATTGCAGCGCAAGAACGGCTGGACCATTGCTGAGTTCGCCGGCGAGAAGGAGCCCAAAGCACTCCAGCGGTTCTTGAACCTCACCCCGTGGAGTGCGGCTCTGATGCGGGACCTGGTCCGCGACTACGCCATGGAACGCTTCGCGGATCCCCGGGGCGTGCTGATCGCCGATCCCACCGGGTTCGCGAAGAAGGGCATCAAATCCGCCGGAGTCCAGCGGCAGTATTCCGGCACCCTCGGACGTGTCGACAATTGTCAGATCGGGACGTTCCTGGCCCATGCCAACCGCCGTGGCGACCGTGTGCTGATCGACCGGGAGCTCTACCTGCCCAAGGATTCCTGGGCCGTCGACTTTGAACGCCGCCGGGAGGCCGGGATCCCGGACGAGGTTGTCTTCCGCACCCGTCCGCAGCAGGCCCGGGCCATGATCGGCCGCGCCGTGGCGGCCGGGGTGCCGTTCTCGTGGTTCGCCGCGGACGAGGAGTTCGGCCAGAACAGGATCCTGCGCAGGTACCTGGAAGCAGAGGGCATTGCCTACTGCATGGCTGTCCCGAAATCCACCGATGTGAACACCGCGGGCACCACCACCAACCCCGACGCCCCAGCCCGGTTGGACAACCTGGCATCACACCTGCGGCCAGGGGACTTCTCCCGGCGCGCCTGCGGGATCGGAGCGAAAGGATTCCGCACTTACGACTGGGCCGTAATCGCCGGCCGGAACGGACATCAGTACATCGTCCGCCGCACCATCACGGACGGGGAGATCGCCTACTTCCACTGCTACAACCCGCGCGGGGAATCACTGCCGGAACTGGTGGCGGTCATCGGATTGCGCTGGCCGGTCGAGGAGTGTTTCGAGGCGGCCAAGCAGCAGGCCGGGCTGGACGACTACCAGGTACGCAAATACGACGCCTGGCATCGCCATATCACCATGGCCATGCTGGCGTTGGCATTCCTGGCCGCGATAGCCCGAACCCCGCAAAAGGGGGCTCTTCGAACCCGGGCGGTGACCGCGGGCCGCGAAAGCGGCGGCTCGCGGCCCTGACCGTCGCCGAGGTCCGGCGGCTGTTCAACCTGATCGGCTCGCCCCGCATCGCCATCGACCAGGGACTTCACTGGTCGATCTGGCGGCGCGCGCATCAGGCGGAGGCGCGACGACACCATTTCCGAAGGCGGCTACGGCTCCAGATGATCCAGATCTAGCCCTGTAGTACTAGGACAGGCAGGCCCGCGACCTTGACGGCCGACACTTCGGCTTTGGTCAGCGATTCCTCGATTGCTCGGATGACCGGTTCGCCGCCCTGTCCGGCAAGAAGCAAGATCTCCATGGGGTCGTCGACGCCGCGTGTCTTGCCGCCGAGTGTCGCGTCGTACCGGGTCACGACCTCCGACAGTTCCCGAGCGACGCCGGGGGCGGGCCGCCCCGCGAACACGTCGCAGATCGGCCCGTCGAAGTCGAACAGAACTCCGTCGGTGGCTCCGACGATCTCGGAGAGCTTGCTATTTCCCATCAGGGTCAAGGTCCCTTCCGATGGTGTTCCAAACACTGTCGAACCACATGTGGGCCTGCTCGACCTGCTGTGCCCCGCTCGACGACTCGCCCTCGTTCACGGAGTAGTGGAACAGCGTGGCATCGGTGCCTACAAGGTCGTAGATCTCGATCGCTTCTCCCTCCGCGACCACCTTGTTGGGGCGGATGGGGTAGTACCCGAAGAACGCGTCTTCCTGGTTGATCACGTACAGCTTGAAGAACGTCGTTCCGCTGTGGACGCGCACGCTCACTTTGGTCTCGGCGACCAGACTCGTCGGGCTGGAGTCGAGTTGCCTACTGCGGCAAGAATCCAGGCTTCTCGCGTCCGAGCGCGTGCAGATGCGCCAGGTAGTCCTGGGCTGCTGGGTCGGAGCTGTAACGACGTTTCATCTCGGCAGCCAGCTCCCGACTGGTCATGATGAGCGAGGGCACTGATTGGCGATCGCCTTCGAGGGCGCGTTCGCCCATCGTCAGGGCTTGCTCTAGGTCACCCTCGCGAGCGGCGGTGACCCCAAGCGTTACGCGAGCCTCTGCATTGCGCATGGGCTTGCGCTCTGTGCCATCGAAGTCCGTTCCGGCCCTCAGCACTTCCTCTGCGAGCGTCCGAGCGAGCTTGTCTTCGCCGACCAACCGGTAACAGTCCATCGAGTAGAAGTCGAACTTGGCGGGGTCCACCACGAAGTGGTGGTCAAGATTCTCGGGGTGCGGCATCCCTTCGAGCAACCGTCGGCCCTTGTCGAGAGCCACTTCCACCTGTCGGCGGTCTCCTAGCCGCGCCCATGCCTTGGCTTCCTGCCCCGCGAGCTGTACCGCTACGCCGTGATGCGGTGCAGCTTCTGCACCAGCCTGTGCTGCAGCAATGACGCCTCGGTAGTCGCCGGTCGTGAGGGCGAACCATGCCCGCATCTCATGGGCCCACCCAGCTACCTCTGCGTGGTCCGCCTCCACCGCGAGTGAGAGGGCAGCCCGCCGTGTCGACTCCGCCGCATGCCGGTCTCCGCTGTCGTACTCGACACAGCCGACCAGGAGCGCGAGCCAGCCGGACATCGCCAGTACCTCGCGGTGCTGGGCCAGGGTGAGGCTCTTCGTGTGCAGGTCGACGACGCGACGCAGCCATTGCCGTCCCTCAATCAGGAGCTGCTCACTTGGCACGTACGGGTACTCCGAGCACAGCCGGTCGGTAGTGATTCGGAGCGCATCGAGCGTGGAGCGGTCGACGTCAGACCGGTTCAGACGGCTCACTATTTCCAGTGTCTCCATGCCGCTCGCGGCCAGGATCTCCTTGTCTCCGTCACGGCGCGAGGGTGCTGGGAAGAGCGCGTGAGTTACGGTGCCGAAGGTGGCTGCGATGAGGGGCTGGTAGAAGTCGTTCGGTGTCTTGCCCGACTCCCAGCGCTTCCACTGGCGAACCATGCTGTCTTCTGCGGGAAGTTCCGTTGGAGCGTGGGCCCGCAGAGCTCTGACTGCGTCCCGCTGTGACCAGTCGCGCGCCATCCGCTCCGCAGCGATGCGCCGCGCCCACGCCGGCCTCTCGTCGGTCATGCGCCCTCCTTTGAGTGCATACCCCGAGTCTCTCCCGTGCACAGGGGGGACAGGGAAGGGGACAGAGGGGTGTCACCGGACATGTCCCCTGGCTGGGCTGTTCGTCCCCCGGCTGTCACTTACGCCACACCCTCCGTTCTCCGCATGCTGGTTGCAGATCACGCACCATCCGGCACGGAGCGGCTTTCGAGTGCTTCGAGCCGTTCAGCCAATGCCTGAATCTGGGAGCGGATTTCCTTGATGTCGTCGCGAACGTCGCTGGTGGGGGCAGACCCGTCGCTGACGAAGTTGCCGAGGTTCCCGGCCGACACGATCAGTCCCTCGGTCCGGAGAGCGGCTAGCCCGTTCTGGACTGTCTGGCTGGCGTACCCGAATCGGTCCATCAGTTCGCGCTGAGAAGGGAGTTTGTCTCCCGGCTTCATCCGCTTGATGTCCTCCCGAAGCGCGTCCGCGACCTGCACCGCTTTGGGTTTGGGTCCTCCTGTGGCAGTCATGCTCTGAGCCTACCTACCACAGCGGACTAGAGCGCATCACCGCGCAGAGCTTGTGCATCACAGCAGACTAGTGCAAGCTAGTGAATGAGCCGCCCGTAATTCGGAGTGGCACGGCTTTGACCTGCAAGAACGCTGAAAAACAACTGGAGATCTGCGCGTCTCGCTGGTGACGACCCCGGAGGTGATCCGGGAGGTGACAGCGGCTGAGCCGGCGGCCCTGCTAGGTCAGGGCCGGGGTGAGCGGAGCAGGTCAGGAAGGCGGCCGGAGGGGCCGGAACACCTCCGGGAACGTGGCTGGTGGCTGTCTCAGGGTGACTCCGGGGCAGTCCGGCCGGGCGAGCGATGCCACCCGTACCCGCAAGGGCAGACGGGCGCGACGACCCGAGGCAACCGGCCAACGTATGGGGATCACACCGCCTCTCCTCGACCAAGTAGGCGGTTCCGCGCGTCGGCAAGCGCGCCATGTACAGCTCAACCCAACTCCTCCGCGGCTCCCGCTGCGGCCGGTTGCCTCCTCCGCCCGTCTCGTACGGGCGGGGTGTGGGGAGCTGGATGGACCGACTTCAACGGCGTGCGGCTCCCGGGGTGCCTCCCGGGAGCCGCTGTTCGGGCCGTTCCACCGTCTGAGGAGCAAACGACCCATGAAGATTCTCTCTCTTCATCTACTGGATGTGATCGATCGCGCCGGGCAGGACTGTGAGCCGACGGATGCGGAGCTGGATGCGATCGAGACCGAGATGCCGCTGATCGCGGCGGATGTCGAGCTGTTGGATGTGCGGATCGCGCTGATGGACCGCACGCCGAGTGAGCTGGACAAGCGGCGGCTGCGCAAGGCGCTGCACCGGGTGCTGTGCGAGCGGGCGGCGCTGGCCAACCGTGGTGTCTCGGGGGAGGTGGCGTGATGCGCATCGTCACTGCGGCGCGGCTGCGGCGGCTGAGCGAGGCGGCTGAGCAGGCTCGTATCCGTGCACGGGAGGTGCAGGAGCAGGCGGATGCCGCCTTGAGTCGTCACCTGAAGCAGGTGTGGGAGTTGACCGCCCGTGCCGAGCGGGCCGAGTGTGCTGCTTCTGCGGCCGGCTGGGACAGGGGCCTTGCGCAGGCCGCGGTGAAGGGGCTGCGTGAGGAGGCCGAGCGGCTGGAGGATGCCCTGGAGGCCGCCAGGGAGCGGGCGGCGGAGCGCGAGGTGGAGATCCGGCTGCTGTGTGAGGAGTTGGAGGCCGCGGAGCAGCACGGCCCGTTGGTGCTGCTGCTCCATTGGGGTGAGCCGCACAGCATCCACCGCAGTCGCGATGCCGCCTACGCCTACGCCGCCACCCGAGGCGTGCCCGTGAACACCTGGGGTCCGTGCAGCGACCGGCCCGCCTCGCAAGTGGTCTGGCGGGCCGTGCTGTTCACCTTCGATGAGGCCGTGAAGGGCTTCCGCGACGCTTCGGTGTGCTCCCCGGGGGGCCGGGAGGGCGCAGCGTGAACGGTGTTCAGATCCGTTCAGCGGAGCGGGCGTTGTCGGTGGGCATGTGGCTGATCGTGTCCGGCGCAGTGCTGTACTCGATCCTGACCGTCACGCCGCTGATGGCCGCTCACACCCCCGCCAAGTGGGCCTGGACGGCGCCGATTCTGCCCCTGGTGGTCGATGCGGCGGTGGTGATCGTGGTCCGTCTGGATTCGGTGCTCGCCCGCTTGGGCGGGCACGGCGGGCGGTGGCCGGTCGTGCTGCGGTGGATGACCGGTGTCATGACGCTGGCCCTGAACACCGGCGATTCCGCGCTGAAGAAAGACCTGGTCGGCGTGGCCGTGCATGCGGTGGCGCCGCTGCTGCTGATCGTCACCGCCGAGACGGGTCTGGCCTACCGCCGCGCCATCACCGCCGCTGTGACCGCGCTGGAAGAGCGGCAGCGTGCCGCGCGTGAACGGGCCGGACAGGCCGTCTGCGAGCGTGAGGAGGCCGCTCGCCGGCAGGCCCGCGAGGAGCGGGATCACGCCGCGATGCTGGCCCGTGAACAGCGCGAGCACGAGGCCCGCCTGGCCCGCGAACAGGCAGAGCGGGAGGACCGGCACCGGCGCGAGGAACGAGATCGGGAAGAGGCCCGCGAACGCGCCGAGCAGGCCGAGCGTGAACGCCGTGAACTCGAGCATGAACAGCGCGAGCGCGAGCGTGAACGGGCCGAGCAGGGAGCGGCCGAGCGTCGCGAGCGAGAGCGTCGTGAGCGGGCCGAGCGTGAACGCCGTGAACAGGCTGAGCGTGCCGAGCGGGCCGAGCGTGAACGCGCTGTGCTTCTGGCGCGCGGGCCGGCCGCCGTCAAACTGCCGGAGGGTGAAGCCCGCGCCGTCGTGGCCGCCGCTTTCGGTGCGGGGCTGTCGGTGCGGTCCGCGGCGGAACTGTGCGGCTGGTCCGTCGGCTGGGTCTCCGCCCGCTACGCCGAACACCGCGACCCGGCCGCCGCCGGCGGCGCCGAACTGGCCATCGCCAGCCGCTGATCACCGCACTCCCCACGGGACACCGGACACGCCACCCCGGCCGCAGTCGGCGTGTGCGTGCCTGCTCCGAACGCGAAAACCACTGCACCTAGCGGAAGGAAACCGCCTGTGCACACCTTCACCACCCGGGCCACGCTGCGCCGCTACGCCGCTCCGCTGGCCGTCACGACCGGAGCGATGACGGGGGGCGAGAACGTCCAGCGACTGATCAGCTACGGCGTCCCGTTGCCCCTCATCGCGGCGTGTGGCCTGGCCGTGTTCGCCACCGTCTACACCGCCGTCCGCGAGCTGGTGGCACGGATGTGCGCCGAGACGCACCGCTGCGCGGCGCCCGGCTGTACCTTCCGCGTCCGACTTACCGAGGTGGACGCGGGCGAGTCCCGCCGCTGGCAGGAGATCGCTGCCGCCCACCCCGCGCACACCGAGCACCGTCCCTGAACCGCGACTCGAAGGGAAACCCCATGACCACCCAGACCGAGCATGCGCCGGTCCCGTCTGCGGGACCGCAGGGCACGCACCTGTTCGTGCTCGCCGTGGACAGGCCCGGTGTCGCTTCCGCCAGTTGGCACGGCACGGTGACCCCGCCCGCCGGAGCGACCCGCCTGGACCTGCTCATCTTCCTCAAGGACGAGCTGGAGAGGCAGAAGCCGCAGCTGACCGACTCCAGCGTCATCTCCTTCTCGCTGGAACCCAACCAGATCTGACCCGGCACGACTTCGCCGTGCGGGCCCCGGCCGCCCAGCCTTCCACAGCACGCGGCCGGGCCCCTTCTCCCACGAAGGGAGTTCTTCCATCATGTCGGAATCCACGGTCCAGGCCGTGACGGACGTCCCGATCCCGCCACCCCCACCCAACCCACCGACTCCGTCTGAGCCGACGGGTGAGCCGGAATCGCAGTTGCGGCACACCCCCGGCGGGATTCCCGTGGTGCCGCTGGCGCTGTCCGCCGCCAACACCACGGTTGCCCTCGTCGGCGGCGCCGCCCTGGCCGCGGGGCCGTTGGGTGCTGTGGTGGCGGCGACCGGTACCGCCGCGGCCGCCGGTATCGCCGCGGCCCGCGCCACCCGCGGCCAGCGCGCCGCCGCCAAGAAGTCCAAGGCCACCGCCGTACGCTCCGGGCGTACGACGACCGCGGCCGCCGGGCGGGGGGTGCTGGGCGCGGTTCCGGCCCAGCGCCGTTCCCGTTCCTCTGGCTCGTCCTCGTCGGCGCGCTCGGGCAAGGGGCTCGGTGGTGGCCGGGCGGGGCGTGGCCGCTCCGCGGTGAAGTCGGCGTTCGGTTCCACCGGGCTCACCCGCACCGCACGCCCTGGCAGCTCGCGCCGCAGTGCTGCGGGGGCATCCTCGTCCAGGCGTGCAGCCGCTTCCGGTGCGTCGTCGCGGGCCGGTCGGGTCTCCCTGAGCAAGAACACCCCTGCCAGGGCTGCTGGCGGCGCAGCTCGTACGGCCGGCGGCCGCACGGCACCCCGCAGTGGCCGTCTCGGCGGCAGGCTGGGTACGCGGGTGGGTCAGGTCCAAGCGGCGCGGGCGGCGGCCAGGAAGGCCGCTCCCACCCGGCAGCAGGCCCGCCTCCAGGGCGCAGCGGACCGCCGGGCGGTATCCGATACCCGCCGCGCCAACGCCGCACGCCGGACCGCGGCCCGCACCGCGTCCAAGAGCACAGCCGGTCGTCTGGCCTCGGGTCTGCTGGCGCGGGCGGGGCGGCTGCGGGATGCCGCGGTGTCGCGGGGCCGTGCGGTGCGGGACCGGCGTACGGATGCGGCGGTGTCGGCCAAGCGCATGGCGGTGCGCAAGGCCCCCGCCCGGCGCCGGGCCCGCGCCGCGCTGCGGCGTTCGGCGGCCCGCTTCCACGGCCGCCGGCTGCTGGCCGCGCTGCTGGCCTTTCCCGTCGGGCTGCTGGGCCTGGTGTTGACCCCGCTCGGGCGCAGGCTCGGTCTGCCGTGGCTGATGTACCTGGGACGGCGCCTGTACTGGCGCATCACCGGGGAAGCCGCACGCCGCCGGGCCCAGCGCGACCAGGCGATCCGCAAGGCATTGGCGGAGGAAGAGGCCGCCATCGACCGTGAGGGGGAGCAGGAGGAGATCGGCGATACCGCCGCCCGTCCCGAGCACCCCGTCCCCACCACCGCACCCACTGCTGATCAGGGAGGAACGTTGTCCGGGTTCCAGTTCGATGAGCACGCGGCGGAGATGGAGCAGGCCGCCGCCTCCTACGAGCCCGAGGGCTGCATGGAGATCCTGGCCATGGTCGAGAACCTGCCGGATGCCCTGCAGTCCGTCGCCAACATCATGCGCATCCTCGCCGAGCGCGCCGACTCCGAGTTCCCGCTGGAGAAGGAAGTCGCCGAAGGGTTCCAGCAGATCCACGAGGCCATGCTCATGGCCGTCTCCACCGCCGAGGACCTGGGGCCGACCTTCCGTCGCGTGCACGAGCAGGACATTGCCCGCCACGAGGACCCCCGCAACGGCCCCGAGGCCGAGAAAGGCTGGAACGTCTGATGAACACCAGCACCAAGACCGCGAAGCGTGGTCCGGTGCTGGACTGGGCGGCCGGTCACGGACCTGTGACCGGTGCCCTGTCCGCCACCACCGGCGCCCTCGCCCTCGCCACCACCGGGGCGGCCACCGGCATGCCGCCCGCATGGGCCCTGGCCGCCGGCACCGCCGGAGCCATCGGCCACACCGCCGCCGGACTGCACGCCCGCGCCCTGGGCCGCACCATCGCCACCCGCGCCACCGCCTGGCTGCTGGGCGCCGGATGGACCGCATGGGCGATCGCCAACGGCCCGCTCTCGTGGGCGGCGTTGGGTTCGCTGGCCACTCTCGGTGTCACCTTCGGCGCGGCCACCCGGGCCGCCGGTCTGTGGGAGGAAGCAGTGGAGGAAGAGACCCGCGCCGCGGCTGCGCGGCAGCTTGCCCGGGAGCTGAGTGCGGACCGGCGGGCGGTGGCCGTCGAGTGGGCCGAGCGCATCGAGCGCGTGTGCGGGATCGCCCTGGCCCGTGTGGTGGCGGTGGAGATGTGGACGACCGGCACCGGCTTCACCCTGGATGCCGAACTCCCCCCAGGTGGTGCGACCTACCACACCATCGCCACCAACGGCCCGCGCCTTGCCGCCGATGCCCGCCTGCCGCACGGCTGCACCGTGGCCGCCGGCCCCGGCATCGACCAGGGCCGCGTCCTGGTCGACGTCACCACCGTCAACGTCCTCGTCGAGGACGTGCCCTACCCCACCGACTACAGCCCGCTGTCCGTACACACCGGCATCCCCTGGGGAGTACGCACCAACGGCCGGCCGGCACTGGCGTTCCTGCGGGAACAGTGCGCCCTGGCCGTCGGCCCGGCCGGATCGGGCAAGACCAACCTCCTCCATGACGTCCTGGCCGGGTTCGCGCGCGCCGACGACATCCTGACCTGGGTCATCGACCTCAACGCCGGGTCGGTCGGCCTCCCTTGGGTGCGTCCCGCTCTCGACGCCGACGGCGCGTTCGTCGAGGGCATGCAGCCGGGGGTGGACTGGCTGGCCTCCACCTTCCAGGAAGCCAAGGTCATGCTGGAGACGGCCGTGGCCATCGGCAAACACCGCAAGGTCGCCTACCAGGACCTCATGGCCGCAGCCGACACGGACATCCTGCCGATCACGCCGCAACTCCCGCAGATCATGATCGTGGTCGACGAGGGCGCGGAGATCCTGGCCAGCACCGACCAGAAGATGAAGCAGCTCGCCACATTGATCCTGGAGGTGATCCGGCAGCTGCGGGCCATGGGGGCGCGCACGGTGCTCACCGCGCTGGGCTCCACCGGCTCCGTGCTCGGCAACCTGATGATCCGCCGGGAAGCCAAGGTCCGCGTCGCCCTGACCGGCGGATCGACCGAGGGCATGGACCTGGGCAAACTCTTCCCCGGCAGCCGCGGCCTGCGCGTCGAGCAAGCCCCCTACAAGGGCGCCGGGTTCTTCGGCACCCCCGAGACCCCTGCCGTGCTGTTCAAGGCGTGGCGGATCCTGCCCAGCCAGATCCGCGACATCGTCACCGCCACCTCCGGCCGCCACCCCGCCCTCGACGAGATCTCCCTCAGCGTCGCCGGAAACGCCTACACCGAGCGCTGGGACCCCTCCCGCACCGCCTGGATGCGCGCGGCCGCCATCGTCAGCAGCACCGGCGAAAACTCCAGCCCCATGGGGACACAGAGCCCGGCCCGGCCGGGGCTGAACCTGTCCGCCCTCCGCACACAGAACACACCGGAAACAGAAGGGGATGCGGATGCGCTCGCCCGCGAGTTGATGAGCGAGATCGACCAGAAGTTCGGCACCACCGCCGAACCCGCACCCACCGATCCGCCGGAGCGTGACGCGGCCGGCCCGGGGCTGAACCTCTCCGCCCTCCGCGACAACACCGCAGCCGACGGGCCCGCATGGCTGCCGGAAGCCCTCACGATGATCCGCGACGCCGGACCCGACGGCATGAAGCCCGCCGCCATCGCCGACGCCGTCGGCAAGGACCGCAAGACCGTCCGCGGCAGCCTGCGCGCCGCCGCCGACCGAGGCGAACTGATCTACCGGGACAACGGACCGCACTCGGTCTACATCCACCCCGACCACGCCTGAAACCATCACGCACAGCTACTGGGTACTGGGGAACGCCCCACTACCCAGTAGAACACCCCACTAGACCCTCACAGGCGCCTCTACCGGGGTGTTTCTACTGGGGACCCCACTACCCACTACCCAGTAGCCCACGCGACAGCAACCACACACAGTCACCGCCAGGGCCCCGGCCGAACCACCCCGGCCGGGGCTCCGCGCATCCCTGCCCGGCCTCCGATCGGGCGGGGCCGGCCCGCGTCTTCCGCCTCGCGTGATCGGAGCCTGCCATGACCTTCTCCGTCTCCGCCGTCGTCCTCTTCGGCATCGTCGCCGTCGTGCTCGTGCGCGGCCGCTACGCCGGCCCAGGCACCGCGGCCGTGCTCTTCCTCTTCGGCTTCTTCACCGCCGGCACCGGCGCCTACGGCCCCATCCAGAACCTGTGCCAGGCACTCGTCCATGCCCTCCGCAGCTTCACCTGAGGAGAACCCCGTGACCCAGCAGCCCACCCTCATGGCCGCCGGAAACCTCCGCGATGCCCTCACCGCCCACCGCCGCGGCGACGTCCCCACCACCATCGCCGCCCTGATGAGCATCGACGCCGACTCCTGGAACGCCATCCGCTCCCGCCTCGCCGAACTCGGCGGCACCTTCCCCGAGTTGCTGGCCGCCGTAGAAAAGGCCACCCGATGAGCCCCGACCTGATCGCCGCAGCCTTCCTCACCGCACCCGCCGCCGTCCTCGGCCCCATCTGCATCGCCGGACACCGCCGCCAAGCCCGCCACGACGCCATCGCCGCCGCCGTCCTGGCCACCTACCACCCCGGCCGCCCCAACCAGCCACCCACCGGGCCGCCGCCCGCACGCGAACGCCTCACCCCGCAGCAGGCAGCACCCGCACAACTGGCTGCCGTCATTGACCTCGACACCCGCCGCCGCCAGGCGGCATGAAGCTGGACGGCGTGGTGCATGCCCCTGCTGCCCCTGCCCCGGCGCCTCAGGGACCGGCGCATCCTGCCCGGCAGCTACAGCAACGAACCGCCCTTCTAGCTATGCCAGGGGCGGCCCCTCTCACGCCAATGAAGCGGGCCGCCCCTGCTCCATCCATCCAACTGAACAGTGGAGGTCACCAGCATGACCCATCCGACCGGCGTGCCGCCGGAGGGCGGCAACGTCAGCCTGTGCACCGGGTCTGGTGCGCTGGACCTGGCCGTGGAAGCCGTCACGGGCCTGTCCACGGTCGTGGTTGCCGAGAAGGACCCGGCCGCGTCCCGGCTGCTGGCCGCCCGGCTGCCCGGTGCCTGCAACCTGGGTGACATCACGGCGGTGGACTGGGCGGGCCTGTCCGTCTCGCTGCCGCGTCCGACATCGCTGACCGCCGGCTTTCCCTGCCAGGACATTTCCAACGCCGGACCTCGGGGAGGGATCGCCGGTGACCGATCAGGACTGTGGAAAACCATCATCCACGCCATTCGCGTTCTTCGACCCCGCTTCGTGTTCCTGGAAAACGTCGCCGCCATCCGCAGCCGGGGACTCGGCGTCGTCGCCGCCGACCTGGCCGCGTGCGGGTATCACGCGCGGTGGATGTGCCTACGAGCTGGAGATCCCGAAGTCGGCGCCTGCCACCGGCGAGACCGGTGGTTCGCCGTCGCGTATCCCGCTGCTGAAGACCCCCACCTCACAGCTGGGCCGCAACGGGGGACCCCAGCACCCGGACAAGCGCAAGGCGGGCGGGCACGGGCCGACGCTGGAGGACGAAGTGGTCTTCTTGCTGCCCCCGGCCGGCGCATGAGCCTGCTGCCCACCCCCGCCGCAGCCGACGGAACCGGCGGCCCCGGCACCTCGCCCAAGCGCAAGGGGGGGATGAACCTGCGCACCGCCGTGACGCTGCTGCCCACCCCGGCGGCACGGGACTGGAAGTCCGGCGCCTCCAACCTGCTGGGCACCAACTCCCGCCCGCTGAACGAGGTGGTGGTGAATCTGCTGCCCGCGCCCGAGGCATCGGACGGGCAGTGGGTGGCCACCAACGGCACCGACTACGGGCCCGCCATCCGACGCTGGGAACACGTCCTGGGGCGTCCTGCGCCCGTGCCGACCGAGCCGGGCACGAGGGGCAACCGCCGCCTGTCCCCGGCCTTCGTGGAGTGGATGATGGGCGCCGATCCCGGCTGGGTGACCGGCACGGACCTGGGCCTGTCCCGCCCGGACCAGCTCAAGATTCTCGGCAACGGTGTGGTCATCCGCCAGGCCGTCCTCGCCTACGGCACGTTGCTCGCCGTCGGTGCACCCGGAGCCGCAGGTCCCGTCCCTGCTCCGGAGGTGGCGGCATGACCGCATTGGCTGCCGAACTGGCCCTGTTCGAGGCCGCGACCGCCCCGGAGCAGGTGCCCGGGGCGATCGGCTACCGGGCCGCTGACACGGGCGGGTACGGGCGTGTGCTGGCCGGTGACGGCTACGGCTGGCTGGGCCGCGTCCTGCCCCCGCCCATGCCGCTGGTCTGTCCGCGCTGCCGTCGTCCGATGTTGCTGGGCACGGTCCCGCTGCTGTGGGAGTGCCCTCCGTGTGACACCCGTGACGAAGGGAGGGACAGCACGTGACCAGCAAGAAGACGAATGAGCAGCCCATGCCGCCGTCCGGCGCCCGGCTCACCTACCCGCAGGGCAGTCGGTACGCACGTTGCGAGATCTGCCGGCAGCAGCGCAACCCGCTGTTCCAGGCCACCCCGGAGACGCACCGCTTCGAGCAGTCCGGCGAGCTGGTACCCGCGCGGGTGTGCCTGCGCTGCTGGTCGAAGTGGCACGTCGACGGTGAGGACGAGTGCCCGCACTGCGGCAAGGACACCACCGAGGACCCGCTGTGGTGACCTACACCCGCACCCACGGCGGCCACGCCATGACCGTCAACGCCCCCGCGAACGCCGCTGAGTTCGACCCGGCGGCGTTCGCGGCGTTCGTCGCGTCGGATCCGGTGCTGGGGCTGGATGTGGAGACCCGGGCCATCGTCAAGGGCGGCCCGGGGCACTTCGGCCCGGCCGCCGGGGTCCGACTGGTGCAGTTCGGCACCCCGGTCACCGCATGGGTCCTCAACCCCCTGATCCCCGAGCAGCAGCAGGCCATCCGTGAGGTGCTCGCCGATGAGCGGCGGCACTTCGTCACGCACACCTCCTACGACGTGCTGGCGGTGTGGTCGGCGTTCGGGATCGCGCTCGGGCAGCGGGTGGTGGACACGCATCTGCTGTCCAAGCTGTTGGTGCCGGACGAGCGGGCCGGTCACGGGTTGAAGGAGCTGACCTGCCGCTACCTGGACGACGGGCTGAAGCAGGCCGAGACCGCGCTGCATGCGCGGATGCGGGAGCTGGCCCCGGTCGGCTCCCGCGCCGGCAACAACCCCATCGACTGGGGCTGGGACCACCTCCCGCCCATTGATGAGTCCTATGTGGTGTACGCGGGGCTGGACGCGGTCTACGTGCGGCGTCTGCTGCCGCTGCTGCTGGCCCGCTGCGCGCCGTTCTCGCACCTGGTGCGCATGGAGCAGTGGCTGGCCGCGCAGTCCACCGGCATCACCATCCGCGGCCTCCTTCTCGACCGCCCGTACACCGAAGGCCTGCTGCGGCAAATCGAGCAGCGGTTCACGACGGCCGATGCCCGGATCCGTGACGTCCTGGGGTTCTCGGGCCGCTCGCCGCGGTTCGCGGCCTGGCTGGAGCAGCAGGTCACCGGTTACACCTGGCCCCGTACGGACTCCGGGCGGATCCAGGTGACCGGCGAGAGCCTGGATGCCCTGGAGCAGGCCGTCTCCCAGGACGCGGCGCTGATCACGGAGCAGGGGCGGGAGATGGTGGCCGCCCGGCGGGACATGGCGGCCGGCTCCAACACGATCACCAACCTCCGCTCCTTCCTGGCGGCTGTGGACGCGGACGGCCGGGTGCACCCGCAGATCAACACGCTGCGGGCCCGCACGGGGCGGATGTCCATCACCGCCCCGGCCTTGCAGACCCTGAAGAAGCACGACCCAAGGTTGCGGCACTGCTTCCGCGCCGATGCCGGGCACGTGCTGGTGGCCTGCGACTTCTCCCAGGTCGAAGTACGCGTGGCCGCAGCCCTGTCCCGGGACCCGACGCTGATGCAGGTCATCGCGTCGGGTGTGGACCTGCACGACGCGACCGCAACCCTGATGTACGGGCCGGGCTTCACCAAGGAACAGCGCACCGTCAGCAAGCGCGCCACGTTCGGCACGATCTACGGCGGCGGCGCCAAGGGCCTGGCTGCGCAGACCGGAGTACCGGTACGGGTGGCGCGCGGGGTGATCCAGCGGTGGCAGCGCACCTACCCCGAAGTGATCCGCTTCGGCAAGGACATCGCCCACGCCACCACCGTCATCACTGGCTCCGGCCGCAGGATCCCCGCCAACCCGGACCGCCCACACGCCAACAGCAACTACGCCATCCAGTCCACCGCCCGTGACCTGCTCGTGGCCGCCGTCTACCACCTCGCCACCGACGGCAAGTTGGCGGATGCGCTGTGGCTGTTCGTCCACGACGAAGTCATCGTCCACGTCCCCGAAGACCGGGCCGAGACCGTGCGCGAGCAGCTGTCCGCGGCCATGACCACTACCTACCGCGGCGTGCCCATCGCCGCCGACGCCGAGATCCTCGGCACCCACTGGGGCCGACTCCCTGACCCACCCGTACAAGGGAGCAACCAACCATGACCCACAACACCCGGCCGCACGACGGCGAAGGCGGCACGTCCATCCCGCTGGTACCGATCGAATCGCCGCCGTGGCAGCTGCCCACCGCCGAGTTCGGGGCAGCACTCAAGCATGCCTTCGCCGATGTGGAACTCGGCGCCTACGACCGCCGGATCCTCGACTGGCTCGCGACGTGGGACAGCCCCACCGTCCTGGCCATCGCGTCCCTTGTCCTGCGCGCACGGCAGGAGACCGCCACGCAGTCCGCCGCCATCAATGCCCTGCTCAACGACTGAACGCCGCCTGAAGGAGGCCCGCACCATGCCCATCGGAGAAACCGTCATCACCCTGGTCGGCAACCTCACCGCCGACCCCGACCTGCGCCACACCACCGACGGCACCCCCTGGGTGTCCTTCAACGTCGCCTCCAACAGCAAGAACTGGGACAAGAACCGCGCCGAATGGGGCGAAGGCAAGACCCTGTTCCTGCGCTGCACCGCCTGGCGCTGGCTCGCCCAGAATGCCGCCGACAGCCTCCGCAAGGGCACCCGCGTCATCGTCACCGGGGCCCTGCGCCAGTACGACTACACCGCCGCCGACGGCATCCAGCGCACCGGCTTCGGCCTGGACGTCGAGGACATCGCCGTCAGCCTGCGCTACGCCACCGCCACCGTCCACCGCACCAACAGCACGGGGTCCAGCGCGGGCGCCAAGGCCAAGCCCGCGACGGCCGACCCGTGGGCGGTCCCCGTCGGCGGGGACGACAAGCCGCCTTTCTGACCCGCACCGCGCCACTTCTGGGAGAAATCGTGCAGCGCTACCCGCGGGGTGAATGCCCCGTCTGTCACCTCAGTTACCGGATCTCGAAGGCCGGACGGCTCGGCTGCCACAACGGCGTGACCGCAGCGGGCTTCAGCAGCGGCGAACGGTGCGCCGGAACCGGCGAAGTGGCCAGCGTGGTGTACCCCGCACCCATCAACGGCCCGATCACCCCGCCGTTCTGACCCATCCGCACGAGCGGAAGAGGGCGCCCGCGCGACTTTGGCGAGCCGCGGGCGCCCCTCTCCAACCCACTCCTCAGTGATCTGGAGGTCTCCAGCATGCCCGACCTGCGCCCGCGTGCCCAGCGCCCCGGCCCGTGGTGGGCCGCCGCACGCGCGCACGCGCTGTCCGCCGCAACCCTGCACGGCCTGGCCGTCTTCCCTCTCTCCCGCAGCAAGTTGCCCGCCATCGCCACCGCCCACCCGGAGCTGTCCGTGACCTGTACCGGCCAGTGCGGCTGCCTGGGCCACGGGGTCCATGACGCCAGCGCCGACCCGGCCCGGGTGCGCGCGCTGTTCGCCGCGGCCCCGTGGGCGGCCGGCTACGGGATCGCCTGCGGCCGCCCGCCGCACTACCTCTTCGGGCTGGACCTGGACCGCAAGAACGGTGTGGACGGTGTTGCCGGCCTGCGCGCGCTCGCGGCCCGGCACGGTTTCCGTATCCCGCGCACGGTGACGGTGGCCACTCAGTCCGGCGGCTGGCATCTGTGGTTCAAGGCCCCCTGCGGCGTGAAGATCCCCAACACGGCCGGTCTGCTCGCTCCCGGCATCGACACCCGGGGCGCGGGCGGCTACCTGGTCGGACCCGGATCCCTCGGGCCCAAGGGCCGCTACCGCTTTGCAACGACTTTCAGCCAGTCCGCCATCGCCGAAGCCCCCACCGCGATCATCGACCTTCTCACAGCCCGCCAGGCGGCCGTTCAGGAACCTCCTGGACCGACCGGCCCGGGAGGGGGGGTGAGGCGCTCACGCGGCCATCTCGGGCCGCTGGTGCGATTCGTACTGGATTGCGGTCCCAACGACCTGAACAATCGGCTCTATTGGGCCGCCCGCAAGGCATTCGAGTCCGGCGACATCGACCCCGACACCGCCACAGCCGAGCTGCTGGCCGCTGCCGTCGACCGTGGTCACCCCGAGACGCCGGCCCGCCGCACCATCGCCAGCGCCGCCAAGGGCGCGGCCCGCACCAGGAAGGAGGCCACGCCGTGAGCGAGAAGGGCCCCAGCCAGGCATCCCAGCTCGTCAGCATGGCCAAAGCGGGCTACAAGTTCGTGATGTCCACCGACGGCCGCCCCTACGGCGTGCGCCGCAACGGACCCAACGTCGTCCGCCCTTTCAGGGGCCGCGGTGGCATCCGTGCCGCCCTGGCAAAGCAGTTCACCGAGGACAACGGCGGCCAAGTCCCCTCCGCCAGCGCCCTGTCCGACGCCATGACCGTCCTGGAAGGCATCGCGGATGCCACCGACCCCGTGCAGGTCCACATCCGGGTCGCCCGCGACCAAGAGCGCATCGTGCTGGACCTGGGCACCGCCGACGGGAAGGCCGTCATCGTCTCGGCCGACGGCTGGACGGTGGCAGACCGCTCCCCGGTCCTCTTCCGCCGCTCCGGCGCCATGGTCCCCCTGCCCGTCCCCGACCAGGGCGCGGACGGCATCGCGCTGCTGCGCGACCTGGTCAACATGGACGATTCGTCCTTCCACCGGCTGGTCGCGTGGCTGGCCGCTGCCTGGATCCCGGGCATCCCCCACCCGGTGCTCACCTTCAAGGGCGAACAGGGCACCGGCAAGTCCTACACCGCCCAGATGATGGTGAACCTGGTCGACCCCTCCCCGGCTGCCAAGCGGTCCAAGCCCAAGGACATCAAGACCTGGTCAGTCCAGGCGTTCAACTCCTGGGCGCTGTGCCTGGACAACGTCTCCGATATCGCGCCCTGGCTGTCCGACACCCTGTGCAAGGGCGTCACCGGCGACGGCATCGTGGACCGCGCCCTCTACAGCGACGACGACGTCGTCGTCTTGACCTTCCGCCGCGTCCTGGCGATGACCACCATCGACGCCGGCGCGCTGGCCGGAGACCTGGCCGAACGGATGATGCTGCTGGACCTCCAGCCCATCCCCGACGACAAACGCCGCGAGGAAGAGGAGATGGACGCCGCCTACGCCGCCGCCCGTCCCGCGGTCATCGGCAGTCTGCTGGACCTGCTCGCTGCCGTTCTGCGGGAGCTGCCGGACGTGACCTTGAACAGCAAGCCGCGCATGGCGGACTTCGCCCGCGTGCTGGCCGCCGTCGACCGCGTCAAAGGCTGGTCCACCTTCACCGACTTCACCGACGCCGCCGAAAGCGTCAACGCCGATGCCCTGGAAGGAGATCCCTTCGGCTCCGCCCTGGTCGCCTGGCTGGACACCCACGGCCCCTGGCGCGGCACGGCAACCCAACTCCTCGATGTGCTCCCGCCACCGGACGGCTATCACCCCAAGTGGCCCAAGGACGGTACCCGGGCCAGCGGCCGGCTCAAGCGGATCGCCCCTCTGCTGCGCTCCATCGGCATCGCCTACGACGACACCGAGCGCACCGCCGACCGGGCCCGACAGCGGCTCATCCGCCTCACCCCAACAGAAGTTGGGTGCGGGACAGCGTCCGCAGTGTCCGCAGCGTCCGCAACCCCGACTGACCTGCACGAACCTGCGGACGCTAGCGCGGACACCGGCCCGGTCGCAGCGTCCGCACAGCGTCCGCAAGGCGATCATGCGGACGCTGTCACCCCGTCTGCGGACGCTACGGACCCCCCAGCGTCCGCCCTAGCGTCCGCACCCGGCACTAGCCCTGACCTGCACTCCCACAAGATTCCGGACGCTGCGGACGCTGCGGACGCTGCGATGCACCGCACTTCTATTCCGGGACTCCACTGCGCGGTCTGCGAACAGCCCATGGACCCCGAACTGACCACAGCAGGCCGCCTCACCCACCCCAACTGCTGACGCCGGAGAGGAGATCCCCACATGGACGTGGTGCCACCCGCCGTAACCATCGACATCACCCTCGTTCTGCTGACCGTCGAAGAAGCCGCCCGCCGCCTCCAGATCGGCCGCACCGTCTGTTACCGGCTCATCCGCTCCGGAGAGCTGGAGTCCATCACTGTCGGCCACCTCCGCAGGGTCCCCGCCGACGCCGTGCTCGAATACGTCGCCTGCCGCCGCAAGAGGCTGCACCCCACCACCATCACCGCCGTCACGGCTGCCTAGGAGTATGCATGGCAGAAGAGAAGAACAACACGAAGCGCACCCGCCAGCCCAACGGCCGTTCATCCATCTACCAGGGCAAGGAGGGGAAGTGGCACGGTCGCGTGACCGTTGGCATCCGTGACGACGGCAATCCGGACCGCCGTCACGTCGAGCGCAAGACCCGCGCAGAAGTGACGGCCGCAGTTCGCGAACTGGAGCGAGAGCGCGACGCCAAGACCATTCGTAAGGCGGGGCGCCCCTGGACGGTAAAGACGTGGCTGACCCACTGGATTGAGAACATCGCCCCGCTTGCCGTCAACGAGAACACGATGGTGGGGTACGGCGTCGCCGTGCGGAAGCACCTGATTCCTGCCCTCGGTGCTCACCGGCTCGACAAGCTCAAGCCGGAGCACATTGAGCACTTCTACGGGCGGATGCAGGCCGGCGGTCGTAAGGCTGGGACGATTCACCAGATTCACCGGACCTTCCGCACCGCGCTGAACGAGGCGGTACGGCGCGGCCACCTTGCCCGGAATCCCGTCCAGCTTGCCAAGGCCCCCCGTGTCCGCGAGGAGGAGGTGGAGCCCTACACCGTTGAGGAGGTGCAGCGGCTATTGCGCGCGGCGGATGCCCGCCGGAACTCCGCACGTTGGGCCGTAGCGCTTGCGCTCGGGCTCCGGCAGGGCGAAGCGCTCGGGCTCAAGTGGTCGGACGTGGACCTTGAACGCGGCGTGCTCATGGTCCGCCGGAGCCGTCGCCGGCCGCGTTACGCCCATGGCTGTAGCGACACCTGCGGCAGGAAGGCTGGCTACTGCCCGCAGCGTCAGCGGACCAACCCGGAGACGGCTGACACGAAGTCCCGTGCGGGACGGCGCGCGGTCGGACTGCCCTCACAGCTGGTGGACCTGCTGCGGACGCACCGGACCAAGCAGGAAGCCGAACGGGCGGCGGCCGGGGACAACTGGACGGAACAGGGCTGGCTCTTCGCGACGCCGACCGGTCAGGGCACATCGCCCCGCACGGACTACGACGACTGGAAGGAACTTCTGGATGACGCGAAGGTGCGAGACGGCCGGCTTCACGACGCCCGGCACACTGCCGCCACGGTCCTGCTGATCCTCGGAGTCCCCGAACGGGCTGTGATGGGGCTCATGGGCTGGTCCACCACGGCCATGGCTGCCAGGTACCAGCACATGGTGGACTCCGTGCGGGCCGATGTCGCCCGGCAGGTCGACGGACTCATCTGGAAGCCGGACGGAGGGCCGGAGGACGACGATGGGCCCGCGGGGGCCCTCGTACCGGTCAACTGAGACGGAAACTGAGACGGAAGCAGATGAGGCGCCCAGTCCAGTGGACTGGGCGCCTCATCTATCTGCGGTAGCGGAGGGATTTGAACCCTCGGTGACTTGCGCCACACTCGCTTTCGAGGCGAGCTCCTTCGGCCGCTCGGACACGCTACCGAGAGGAAGCTTAGCGGATGGTCGGCCGTGCTCCGAAATCGGTGTCCCGGAAGAAGCGTGTGAGCAGGTCCGCGCACTCCTCGGCCAGCACGCCCTCGATCACCTCGGGGCGGTGGTTGAGCCGGCGGTCGCGGATCACGTCCCACAGGGAACCGGCCGCGCCGGCCTTCTCGTCGGCCGCGCCGTAGACGACCCGCTCCAGGCGGGAGAGGACGATGGCGCCCGCGCACATCGTGCACGGCTCCAGGGTGACGACCAGCGTGCAGCCGGAGAGACGCCACTCACCGACGGCCCGCGCGGCCTCACGGATGGCGATGACCTCCGCGTGGCCGGTCGGGTCGCCGGTGGCTTCGCGCTCGTTGCGGCCGCGGCCGATGACGGAGCCGTCCGGTCCCAGCACGACGGCGCCGACCGGCACGTCGCCGGTTCCGGGCGCCTGCGCGGCCTCCTCCAGGGCGGCCCGCATCGGGGCCCGCCACGGGTCGCGCACGGGGTCGTGAGGCTGGTCGGGGACGGCTTCGTTCATGGCACCAGTGTGAGCGAACCCGCCCGGGGGCGGGTCAGCGCACTGCTTCCAGCACCTCGGTGCAGCCCAGCACGTCGGCGATCTCGCCGAGGGCGTCGCCGTTGAGGCTCTGCAGCTCCTTGCCGCTCACCCCGAGGTCGCCCAGCAGCTCGGCGTCGCCCAGCGGGCCGAACGGCGCCGCCTCGGCGGCCACGGTGTCGTCCCCGTCCTCCTCCGTCTCGGGTTCGCCGTCCTCGGTGCCGTCGAGGTCCGGGAGGCCGAGCTCCTCGCCCCCGTCCTCGTCGCGGCCGGTCAGTTCATCGACGAGCATCGCCCCGTAGGAGCTGCGGGCGGCGAGGGCGGCGTTCGACACGTAGACGCGGGGGTCGTCCTCGCCGTCCACCCGCACGATGCCGAACCAGGTGTCCTCCTGCTCGATGAGCACCAGGACCGTGTCGTCGTCCACCGCGTTGTCACGGGCCAGGTCGGCGATGTCGGACAGGGTCTCCACGTTGTCGAGTTCTGTGTCGCTCGCTTCCCACCCGTCTTCGGTGCGCGCGAGCATTGCGGCGAAGTACACCGTGACTCTCCCACTGGTCATAGGCGGTGCCGGGGCCGGACGGGGAGCACCCCGCCCACTCGGAATCGTGGCAGAAACCTCGCCGTTGCGAGAGGTCTTCCGCGTTGCGTCGTGCAGCAGTCCGAAGAGATGTCGCTCACGTGGGGTCCCAGGGGCCCGTCGCGCCGCATCACCAGCGGAACGTGCGCATACGCATCTGCTGGCGCATCCGGGCGGCCCGGGCGCGGCGCGGCTGCACGCGCTCCCGCAACTCCCTCGCCTCGTTCAGCTCGCGGAGGAACTGGGCGCGCCGCCGTCTGCGCTCCTCGGCGCTCTCCGGCTCCGTCCCGGGGTCCACGGGATCCGTCGGGTCTGCGTTCCGCTGTCGTTTGTCCTGACCGGCCATGGGCAGCACCACCTCGTGCCGAGGTCCTCGCCCGGAGCGACAGACCGGGCGTATGTGCCCACTTTCCCCCTGGCCGGTAGTTTGATGCCAGGGCCCCGGCAGGCCTCCGTGCACGGGCGTGGCCGGTACGGGCGGGCGCCGGGGCGTGAAAGCTCGGTTAATGTCGATGTCATGCGGATCCACGTCGTCGACCACCCCCTGGTTGCTCACAAGCTCACCACGCTGCGCGACAAGCGCACCGATTCCCCCACCTTCCGGCGTCTCTGCGACGAGCTGGTCACCCTGCTCGCCTACGAGGCCACGCGCGACGTGCGCACCGAGCAGGTCGACATCGAGTCCCCGGTCACCCGGACCACGGGCGTCAAGCTGTCCCACCCCCGCCCGCTGGTCGTGCCGATCCTGCGCGCGGGCCTGGGCATGCTCGACGGCATGGTCCGCCTGCTGCCCACGGCCGAGGTCGGCTTCCTGGGCATGATCCGCAACGAGGAGACCCTCAAGGCGGAGACCTACGCGACGCGGATGCCCGACGACCTCTCGGGCCGCCAGGTCTACGTCCTGGACCCGATGCTGGCCACCGGCGGCACCCTGGTCGCGGCGATCAACGAGCTGATCGCGCGCGGCGCCGACGACGTCACCGCCATCTGCCTGCTGGCCGCGCCCGAGGGCGTCGAGGTCATGGAGCGCGAACTAGAGGGCGCCCCCGTCACCGTCGTCACCGCCTCGGTCGACGAGCGCCTCAACGAGCACGGCTACATCGTCCCCGGCCTGGGCGACGCGGGCGACCGCATGTACGGCACGGCGGGCTGAGCGCTCCGCCCCTGACGGGACGCCCTGGCTGTTCTCCGGTGCGGGTCCGTCGTGGTTGCTCGCGCAGTTCCCCGCGCCCCTGACGGGGCGGTGCGTGCCGTGCCCCGAAGGGGCGCGGGGAACTGCGCGACAAGCCACAGACAGCCCGCAGGCGACAACCGGCCTCAGCACCTCGCAGGAGCAGACGCCGCCGCCGAAGCGGCGGAGGCCACCGCGGACGGCGTCGGCGGAGCCGCCGAGGACGGCGCCGTCAGCCCCGCCAGCAGCCGGTCGGCATCGTCCTTCGCCGTAAGCGACTTGTACGCATCCCCGAGCACCAGATCGACGTCCTGTCCCTCGCGCCCGTCGCTCCTGGTCTCCGCCCCGGCCAGCTGCGTGCCGAGCACCCGCAGCGCCCCGTCCACGGCGCCCTGGCCGCCCATCAGCAGCCCCGGCCCGGAGACCTTCTTGTCGTACTCGGCCTGGGCGTTGCCCACCTTGCCGATTCTGAAGCCGCGGCGTTCGAGCTCATCCGCGGTGATCTTGGCGAGCCCGCCGCGCGGGGTCGCGTTGTAGACGTTGACCGTGACGTCGGAGGGCCTGGGCAGTTCCAGGGGGACCCGGTGCCCGGCCGGACGGCCTGCGTTCTTGCAGTCGCCGCTGCTCTTGTGCCGCGCCGCTTCCGTCCTGCTCCCGCCGCCCGAGAAGACATCGGCGAGCTGGAGCGTTCCCCACCCGGCCAGCCCGAGCACGGCGGCGGTGGAGACGACGGCGAGCACGATCCTGCGGCGATTCCTCGGGCGGCGCATGTGCGGGAACCGATTGCCCGTGATGCGATACTTTCCCCCCATGCCGGGAGGGGTGAGCATGCTCATGGGCGCAGCGTAGTGCCGGGGAATGCCGCTGCCTACTAAATGATCAATGGGTTGACCCCATGCCAACCCAAAAGGGCCAATAAGTGGCCGAATGGCGATACGTGATGCGTAGCCGCACTAAGGGCGGGGCCGACGCTCAGTCCAGTTCGAGCACCCGGGCGTGCAGCACCTGGCGCTGCTGGAGCGCGGCGCGCACCGCGCGGTGCAGCCCGTCCTCCAGGTAGAGATCGCCCTGCCACTTCACGACGTGGGCGAAGAGGTCACCGTAGAACGTCGAGTCCTCGGCGAGCAGCGTCTCCAGGTCCAGCTGCTGCTTCGTGGTCACCAGCTGGTCAAGACGTACCGGGCGCGGGGCGACGTCCGCCCACTGGCGGGTGCTTTCCCGGCCGTGGTCGGGGTACGGCCGACCGTTTCCGATGCGCTTGAAGATCACACGGAAAGCCTACCGGGCGAGCGGCTCCCGGCGCAGCCATGGCACGGCAGAGCGAAGGGGGCAATCGGCCGCATACCTCGTCTTTGCCGCGCCGGGTCCGCCGTTATTCCGCGATTTCCGTGCGTTCGAACCACTCGTAGACCGGGAGCCGGCCCTCGGCGGTGTCCGTGTGCCGCGGCGTGTTCTTGAAGTGCTCGTACCCGCCGCGGTGCGGGATCTTCAGCTCGACCCCGGGCGGGGTGATCGGGACGATGCGCGTGGAGAGATCGTCCGGGCCGCCTTCGAGGAACGCTTTGGCAGACATGGGCACAGTCTTGCCCCGATCGGCCGCGGCGGCCCCCCGACGCGCCGACGGGGCCGGGCTTGACCCCGACGTCGCGTCAGGGTCCAGCGTGGGCGCGGACGAAAGGTGAGGGAATGGGCTACTCGGTCGGGCAGGTCGCCGGTTTCGCGGGAGTGACCGTGCGGATCCTGCACCACTACGACAGGGCCGGGCTGCTGTCCCCGGGCGAACGCACCCCGGCCGGCTACCGGCAGTACGGCGATGGGGACCTGGCCCGGCTGCAGCAGATCCTCTTCTACCGCGAACTCGGCTTCTCCCTGGAGGAGATAGCCGCTCTCCTCGACGACCCGCAGGCCAGTGCCCTGGACCGGCTGCGGGAGCGGCACCGGCGGCTGAACGAGCAGATCCTGCGGCTGCAACGGCTCGTCGAGGTCGCCGAGCGGGCGATGGAGGTGCAGCACACGGGTGTTCACCTGTCGCCCGAGGAGCGGTTCGAGGTCTTCGGGGACGTCGCCTTCGACCTGGGCTACGCGACGGACGCGCACCTGAAGTGGGGGCGGAGCGACGGGCATCGGCAGGCGATGGCCCGGGCCGCGGCCCACACCAAGGAGGACTGGCGGCGGCTCATGGCCGAGGCCGCGGACTGGCGGGGGCGGCTGCCGGCCGCCTTCGACGAGGGCGCCGACGCCGACGGCGAACGGGCCCGGGAGCTCGCCGAGGAGCACCGGCAGCACATCGCCCGCTGGTTCACGCCCTGCCCGCACGAGATGCACTGCCGGATCGCCGACGACTACTCCCCCAGCTACCGCTGGGCGGTGCCCCCAGACGCGCGGGCCTTCGCGCTCGTCGTGCCGCCCGCCGAACAGCGGCCCGGGCTGGCCGCGTACGTGCGGCAGGCGGTCCACGCCAATGCCGAGAGGAGGTGGCAGTGAGGGTTCTCGTCATGGCGGCCGGCTCGCGCGGCGACGTCGCGCCCTACACCGGCCTGGGCGCCGCGCTGCGCGCGGCCGGGCACGAGGTCGTGCCGGCCGCGCCCGCCGGATTCGCGGGGGCGGTACGGGACTCCGGGCTGGGGTTCCGTCCGCTGCCCGACGCCGGTGGCGGCGCCGGGGGCTCGCTGCTCGGCAAGGCGGCGGCGTACATCGACGCGCTGGGGACGGCGCGGCGGCTTCGGCGCTGTCGCGCCGGATGGCCTCGGAGGACGGGGCCGGGCGGGTGCGGGACGCCGTGGAGCGGCTGGGCTGAGGGCAGTTGTCGTATGCGGGTCCGCTGTGGTTGCTCGCGCAGTTCCCCGCGTCCCTTCGGGGCGCGGTACGCACCGCCCCGAAGGGACGCGGGGAACTGCGCGACCAGCCCCTGACGGCCCGCAGAAGAAGTGCCGGCTCTACTTCTTCGCAGCCGCTTTCGCCGCCTGCTTGAACGCCCTCACCTTCTCCAGCGACTCCGGGCCCGTGATGTCCGCCGCCGAGCGGTACGAGCCCTCCTCGCCGTAGGACCCCGCCGCCTCGCGCCAGCCCTCCGGGCGGACGCCCAGGCGCTTGCCCAGCAGGGCCAGGAAGATCTGGGCCTTCTGCTTGCCGAAGCCCGGCAGGTCGTTGAGCCTGCGCAGCAGCTCCGTGCCGGTGTCCGCGTCGCGCCAGACGGCGGCCGCGTCGCCGTCGTAGTGCTCGACCAGGTACTGGCACAGCTGCTGCACCCGTTTGGCCATCGAGCCGGGGTAGCGGTGCACGGCCGGCTTCTCCGCGCAGAGGGCGGCGAACGCCTCGGGGTCGTAGGCCGCGATCTCGTGCGCGTCCAGGTCGTCGCGGCCGAGGCGCTGCGCGATCGTGTACGGCCCGGTGAAGGCCCACTCCATGGGTACTTGCTGGTCGAGCAGCATGCCCGTCAGTGCGGCCAGCGGGCTGCGGGAGAGCAGCTCGTCGGCGTCGGGCTGCTGGGCCAGGCGGAGGGAACGGTCCATTCCCCGATGATCCCCCGATGCGGGGCCTCCTTCGACCGGACGCGCACGAATGGCAGCCGGGGCGGGGCTCTGGTGGTCTGAAAGGGTTTCCCGGCCGGTCGGCAAGAAGGGCGCTTCATGGACATCGGCGATCTCACGGACGCGGTACTGAAGGATTTGCGCCGCCCGCGGACGTACCCGGCCGTCTCCCTCCTCGTACCGACGCACCGGCGCGAGCCCGGCAACCCCGAGGACAGGGTCCGGCTGCGGAACGCCCTGGCCGAGGCGAAGCGGCGGCTCGGGGAGGATCCGAAGGTGTCGCGGGACGTCCGGATGGACGTCGAGAAGCGGCTCGATGCGGCCGTCGCCGAGGTCGACTTCCTGCACCCCGCCGAGGGGCTGCTGATCCTCGCCGCGCCCGGCGAGCACGAACTCTGGTACCTGCCGCGGCCGGTGCCGCAGCGGGTGGTGATCGACGGGACGTTCCTCACCCGCAACCTGGTCGCCGCGCGGATCGGCGAGGAGCCGTACTGGGCGCTGGTGCTGTCCGACGGCGAGACGCGGCTGTGGAGCGGCGGCGGCCCGCACGGCGGGCACCTGGAGGAGGTGACGGGGGACGGCTTCCCGGTCATGCCCGCCATCCCCGACCAGGTGGACGCGCTGCCGGGGGCGAACTTCGCCAACTACGGCAGCCGGCCCAGCCCTTACCGCACGGAGCGGGAGCGCCAGTACCTGCGCTCGGTGGACGGCGCCCTCGGCCGGGTGCTGGAGCGCGACCCGCGCCCGGTGTACCTGGTGGGGCTCGCGGTGTCGCTGGCCCGGTTCGAGGAGGTCTCGACGCACGGTGCGGCCGTCGCGGCCCGCGTCGAGCGCGGGGGCGCCGCCTCCGCGACGGCTCCCGAACTGCGCGGCCTGCTGGCCCCGGCCTTCGACGAGTGCCACGAGCGGCGCCGCGTCGACATCCAGCGCCGCCTGGTGGACGCCCGCGGTCGACGCCGGTACGCCGCAGGCCTGGACGAGGTGTGGCAGACGGTGCAGGAGGGCCGGGTGGCGCTGCTGGCGGTCGAGGAGGGGTACGAGACCGCGGCCCGGGTGGAGGACGGTCACCTGGTCATGGCCGCCAACCCCGGTGTTCCCGGCTCCCCGGACGGGGTGCACGAGGACATCGTCGACGAACTCGTCGAAGCCGCCCTGGACAAGGGGTCGGAGGTGCGGTTCGTCCCGGACGGCGACCTGGCGGAGGCGGGGCACATCGCGGGGGTGCTGCGGTTCTGACGGACGTGTCCCGCGCGGTCAGCCGTCGTGCCGCCCGCTCAGGTACGTCAGCACCGCCAGGACCCGCCGGTTGTCCTCGCCGGAGGCGGCGAGGCCGAGTTTGTCGAAGATGCTCGCGATGTGTTTCGTGACGGCGCTCGCGGAGAGGAACAGCCGTTCCGCGATGGCCGCGTTGGAGCGGCCCTCCGCCATCAGGGTCAGTACCTCGCGCTCGCGCGGCGTCAGACGGTCGAGGGGCTGCTGCCAGCCGCCGGGGGAGCCGCCGGACAGCAGCCGGGCGATCACCTCCGGGTCCATGGCTGTGCCGCCGCGGGCGATGCGGTGCAGGGCGTCGACGAACTCGTCGTCGCTGAACACCCGGTCCTTGAGCAGGTATCCGATGCCCCCGGCCGCGTCGGCGAGCAACTCGCGGGCGTAGAGCGTCTCCACGTACTGGGAGAGCACCAGGACCGGCAGGCCCGGGACGCTGGCGCGGGCGGCGAGGGCCGCGCGCAGGCCCTCGTCGGTGAAGGTGGGCGGCAGGCGGACGTCCACGAGGGAGACGTCCGGGCGCAGTTCGGTCATGGCCTGCAGCAGCTCCGGGCCGGTGGACACGGCCGCGGCCACCTCGAAGCCGTACGCGGTCAGCAGCCGGGTCAGGCCGGTTCGCAGGAGGTACTGGTCCTCGGCGAGGACGACGCGCACGGGATCTCCAGGGTGATCGTGGTGGGTCCGCCGGGCGGGCTGTCGACACGGCAGGTGCCGTCGAAGGTGGACAGCCGGCGCTGCACGCCGCGCAGTCCGCCGCCCCGGTCCGGGTCGGCGCCGCCCGTGCCGTCGTCGAAGACGGTGATGTGCAGGGCGCCGTTCCGGTGCCGGACGGTGAGTTCGGCGCGGCGGGCGGCGGCGTGCTTGGCGGCGTTGGTGAGCAGCTCGCGGACCGCGAAGTACACCGCCGCCTCGACCGGGGCGGGCGGCCTGCCGGGCAGGTCGACGTGGGCGGTGACCGGCAGCGCGGCGTCCAGTGCGGCCGCGCGCAGGGCGTCGGCCAGGCCGCGTTCGGCGAGCACGGGCGGGTGGATGCCCCGGACGAGCTCGCGCAGTTCGGCCAGTGCGGCGGCGGAGGTGCGGCGGGCCTCGGCGACGAGTTCGCGGGCCGCCGCGGGGTCGGTGTCCAGCAGGTGCTCGACGGTGCGCAGGGTCATGCCCACGGCGACCATGCGGCCCTGGGCGCCGTCGTGCAGGTCCCGTTCGATGCGGCGCAGTTCGACGGCCTGCGCGTCGGTGGCGTCGGTGCGGCTGGCGGCGAGGTGGTCCACGCGCCGGGCGAGGCGGGCGGCCTTGGTGGGCCGGAGCAGCGCGCGGGCGAAGGCGGCCTGTGCGCGCAGCGCGGCGGGGCCGAGCAGCAGCACCCCGGCGAAGAGGGCGAGCCCGGCCGGGACGGCCAGCCAGGCCCGACTGCCCAGCGCGGCAGCCGGGTTCGTCAGCACCGCCCAGCCCGCGGCGGGGGCGGGACCCGGCAGGACCGTGTTGCGCAGGCCGCCGATGATGCCGGCGACGAGCCCGTAGACGCCGATCACCATCGGCAGCGCGGACAGCAGCAGGGCGGCCG
This sequence comes from Streptomyces sp. AM25, assembly GCF_058146165.1. Classification (NCBI taxonomy): domain Bacteria; kingdom Bacillati; phylum Actinomycetota; class Actinomycetes; order Kitasatosporales; family Streptomycetaceae; genus Streptomyces; species Streptomyces sp. AM25. The sequence goes on from NZ_JBKIWN010000014.1 coordinate 238,836, forward strand.
GCAGGCCGAGCAGCATCCACAGGTGGTCCCGCGCGGTGGCCGGGTCCCCGAGCAGGGCGCGGGCACGGGCCATGTCCGGCTCGGGGAGGGGCGGATAGGGCACCTCGACCGGGGTGCCGGTCACCGTGCCGACCGCGGTGCGGACGCGGTTGAGCAGCTGCCGGTTGGCCTCGACGACCGCGGGGAACGCGGCGGTGAAGCCGAGGAGGAGGCTGCCGAGGGCGGCCAGGGAGAGCAGCAGCCCCGCCAGCAGGACGAGCGACAGCCCGAGCCACTCGAAGCCGGTGCGCCGGGCGCGGGACCCCGCGCGGAGGACCGCGATCCACCGGGCCGGGGTGTGCGCGTCTCGGATCATGCCGCTCAGTCTCGCGCATCGGGTGCGGCCGGGGCAGTGCACAAAAGTGCACCTCAGGACGGTGCTTCCGTGGATTCCGGACGGGCCGGCGGCTTCCTAGCGTCGTGGCCGTGACCGAGAAGAACGTGACTGAGAAGAAGACGACGCCGGTGCCGGCCCTGCTGATGGACGTGTGTATTCCGCTTGCCGGTTACTACGGGCTGCGTGCGGCCGGGGCGGGGCAGTGGTGGGCCCTGGTGCTTTCCGGCATCGCCCCGCTGCTGCACACGGTCTGGACCCTGGTCCGTACGCGCAGGGTCGACTCGTTGGGCCTGTTCGCCCTGGTGACGATGGTGCTGTCGGCCGTGATGCCGCTGCTGACGGGCAGCCCGCGGCTGCTGCTGGCCAGGGAGAGCTGGAGCACGGCGGCGTTCGGCCTGTGGATCGTCGGATCGCTGCTGGGCCGGCGCCCGTTCCTGCTCGACGTGACGCTGAAGTTCCTGCGGGGGGACGCCGCGCAGCGCTGGGAGGAGTCCTGGGCGGGCGACCCGCGCTTCCGCCGCGCGCTGCGGGTGGTCACGGTGCTGTGGGGCGGGGCGTTCCTGCTGGACGCGGCGGCCAGGGTGGTCATGGCATACACGCTGCCGGTGGACACCGTGCCCGTGGCCGGTGCGGCGCTGCTGGTCGGCCTGCTGGCCGTGGTGCGGCAGGGGTCGGTGCGGGTGCTGCGTCACCGCGTGACGCGGTGACGCAGCACTCACTCAAGGACCAAGGGTCAAGGACCCGGGGTCACTTCCAGGCCTTGTGGGCGTTGTCCCAGTGCTGGGTGCGGCCCTTGTACTTGCGCTCCCAGCTGCGGGTGCGCTCGTCCCACTGGGCGTAGGTGCGGGAGTCGCCGTCCCAGCGCTGCCAGACCTTGTGCTTGGCGTCGAAGTGGTCCGCCTTCTTGTCGACGCCCTTCTCCCAGCCGAGGTGCCGGCCGTGGTCGTGGTCGCCGTGGACGGTGACGTGCGCCTCCTCCTTGTGCTCGGCCGAGACGCCGGCCCCGTGGTGGCCCGGAGCATCGGCGTACGCCGCGCTGCCGGCTGCTGCGGCGGCGCCGGACAGCAGGGCCGCCGAGGCGGCGACGGCGGCGATGTGCCGCATGGTGACGTGGGACATGAGCGTGCTCCTTGCTCGGGATCCAGGATCCGGGATCCGGGGGAGGACGAACGAGGGCGCGGGGGTCGCGCCCTCGGTACGCACGGATCTTCGCGGTCCACGGCCCGGAAAACGGCGAGAAGCCGCCGGTTTAGCCCGTTCGTATGAGCCGGTGGTACGGCTTAACGGGGCGCGGGCGTACGGGGGTTCAGCCGCGCAGGTGGTAGCTGTAGGCGAAGCCTTGGCCCTGAGGGGCGGAGCAGGAATAGGCGCCGTGCGCCGCGGGGGCCGCCTTGCGTCTTGCGCGGTCGGTCGGCGGCGGGCCGTCGGTGGCTGGTCGCGCAGTTCCCCGCGCCCCCGACGGGGCGGTGCGTACCGTGCCCCGAAGGGGCGCGGGGAACTGCGCGAGCAACCACGACGCACCCGCAGCGTCACGCTCGCCCGTGCAGCACCCCCGCCAGGCGGCGCGGTGTCGGGTTGCGGAAGAGGTCCGCCAGGCGCAGGCCCTCGCCCAGGGCCTGGACCGCGCGCATCGCCTTCCAGGACGTGCCGCCGAGGGCGAAGAAGTCGTCGTCGCGGGCGAAGGCGTCCGTGCCGAGGAGTTCGGCGAAGACGTCTGCGATCTGTTGCTCGACGGGGTCGGCCGGGGCCTCCCCGGGGGTCTCCGGCTCCGTGACCGGGGCCGGGAGTGCCGAGCGGTCGAGCTTGCCGTTGGGGCTCAGCGGCAGGCGGTCGAGGACGACGAGCGCCGACGGGACGTGGTGGCCCGGAAGGATCTCGGCCAGGGCCTCGCGGACGGACCGTACGTCCACCTCCGCCTTCCCGTCCGCCTCTACGTAGCCGACCAGCGCCCGGTCCCCGGCCGCGTCCTCGCGGGCCACGACGACCGCCTCGCGGACGCCGGGCTGCTGCCGCAGCGCCGCCTCGATCTCGCCGGGCTCGATGCGCACGCCGTTGACCTTGACCTGGAAGTCCGAGCGGCCCAGGAACTCGATCGTGCCGTCCGCCCGGTAGCGGGCGAGGTCGCCGGTCCGGTACACGCGCTCGTCGCGGACGGGGCCGAACGACCACTGCAGGAACCGTTCGCGGGTGAGCTCCTCGCGGCCCAGGTAGCCCTCGGCGAGCCCGGTGCCCGCGACGTACAGCTCGCCCGTCACGCCCGGCCGCACCGGGTGCATCGCCTCGTCGAGGATGTAGATCCGCTGGTTGGCCAGCGGGCGCCCGATGGGGACGTCGCCCGCCGGGTCGTGCTGCGGGTCGACGAGCTGGACGGTGCTGTGCACCGACGCCTCGGTGAACCCGCCGAGATTGGCCAGGCGCATCGCGGGCAGCACCCGGGCGGCGCGGCGGGGCAGCGTCGGCGGCACCCGGTCGCCGCCGAGCATGGCCAGCCGCAGCGGCGGCAGGGCGGTGCCGGGGGCCGTGTTCTCCAGGTGCCCCAGGTAGGCGCCGAGCAGGCCGGGGGTGGTGTTCCAGACGGTCACGCCGTGCTCGACGGCCAGGGCGTGCCAGTGCGCGGGGTCGCGCAGACCGTCCGCGGTGGGGACGACCACGGTGGCACCGGCGAGGACGGTGCCGAGGAGTTCGACGACCGACATGTCGAAGCTCGTGGACGAAAGGTGCAGGATCTTGTCGCCGGGGGCGATGCGGAAGCGCTCCGCCAGGTCCAGGAGGTTGTTCGTTGCGCCACGGTGGCGGACTGCGATGCCCTTGGGGCGGCCTGTGGAGCCGGAGGTGTAGATCACGTAGGCCAGGTCGTTCGGACCTGCGGGTTCGTGGGGGTTGCTCGCGCAGTTCCCCGCGCCCCTTCGGGGCGCTAGCCCCTCATGAGAGATCACCGCCTCGCAGTTCGCGTCCTCCAGGATGAAGGTGATGCGGTCCGCCGGGTAGTCCACGTCCACCGGGACGTACGCCGCCCCCGCGCGCAGGACCGCCAGGACCGCCGTCAGGAACTCCGGGCCGCGGGGCAGGGCCAGGGCGACGCGGGAGACCCCCAGGGCGCGGAGCCGGTCGGCCAGGTCCGCGGACCGGCGGTCCAACTCTCCGTAGGAGACGGAGTGTTCCCCCTGCACTATCGCCACGGCGTCCGGCGCGGCCGCCGCGCGGGCGGCGAAGTGCTCGTGCAGCGGCGTGTCGTGGGGCAGGGCGGACGCGGTGCGGTTCCAGTCCACGAGGATGCGCTGTTGCTCCTCCGGGGTCATGAGGTCTCCATCGGCGTGAGGGCGGTGAGGTGCCGGTCGAGGGCGGCGGCGAGTTCCGGGGCGCGGGGGAGCCAGCCGCCGTGGGCGGGGACGTACAGGGCGGCGGTCAGGTCGTCGGGGCCCTCGTCGTAGAACTCCACCAGCAGTTCGCCCTGCGGCCCGCAGGGGCTGGACGGCCGGGCGCGCAGCACGGCGGGGCCCGCCTGCAGGGGGTCGCGCGGCCAGCTCTGGTAGGCGGCGAGGACCTGGTAGGGCTGCATACGGCCGGTGTCGTCGGGGGTGCCGCACGCCAGGATGTCGTAGACGGGCAGGTCCGCGTGGTACATCGCGTCGAGCAGTGCGTCCATGGCCCGGTCCGGGCCGTCGGCGGCCGCGGGGTCGCGCAACCGGACCGGCAGCATGGTGAGTTCGCAGCCGACCTCGTCCTGCTGGTCCGGGGTGCGCGTGGAGAACGGCACGCCGACGAGGAAGTCGGCGGCGCCGGTCAGTTCGGCGACGGCCCGGCCGACAGCGGTCAGCAGCAGGGCGAACGGCGGCACCGCGGACCGGCGGGCCACCTGCCGCAGCCGGGTCCCGCTGCCGGGCGGGAGCGGGAGGGGGCGGACGGCGAGGCGGTCCTGCAGGATCTCGCGGTGCGTCTGCGCGGGCTGCTGCTCCGGCAGGGCGGGTGCCCCGGCGAGCGCGCGCTCCCAGTAGGCGCACAGCTCCTGCCGCCGTGCCCCGTCGAGCGGTTGCACGGTGGTGCGGGCGGCGGGCGTCAGGTGCGGCTGCTGCCCGGCGAGGGCCTGGCGGTACGCCTCCGCCAGATCGGCGGTCAGGGCGACCTCCGAGAGTCCGTCGTACGCGGTGTGGTGCACGGCCGCGTACAACTCGCCGCCGCCTTGCGGGCCGTCCGGCACCAGGCCGAGGCGCAGGACGTCCCCCGTCTCCAGGCCGTACGGCGCGGTGCACAGCATCCGTACCGCGGCCTCGCGGCCCGTGCCGGCCGGCAACACCTGCACCGGGACGGGGCGCGGCTGCGTCACGGGCTGCCGCCACAACTCGCCCCCGTCGGAGACGAATGCGGTGCGCAGCGCCTCGTGCCGGATGCGGACCGCCTGCCAGGCGGACGCGAGCGCGTCCGGGTCGGCGGGGCCGTCGATGCGGAGGTGGAGGAGGGCGACGGTGCTGAGGGAGCCGGGGAGGAGTTGTTCGGTGAACCAGAAGGTTTGTTCTGAGGCGGAGGCCGCGGTGCGGGTGGTCATAGGGCTGCTCCGTGCGGCAGTTGTTCGGCTGCGGGCTCGTTGTGGCTTGTCGCGCAGTTCCCCGCGCCCCTTACGGGGCGCGCCAGTTCGTCCAGCAGGGCATCCGCCAGGGCCTGCGCCCTCTCCCCGTCCAGCACGTCCGTCCGGTAGCGCAGCGTCAGGTGGTCCGGAGTCGCGTCCGGGACCTCCAGGGTGAGTTCGTAGGCCGAGGTCTCCGGGCCCGCGGGGCGTTCGGGGGCGAAGGTGCGGCCGTCCAGGACCAGGCGTGGCGGCTCGGTGTTCTGCATGACGAAGCCCGCCTGGCAGTACGGGTTGCGGTGCGGGTCGCGCGGGGCGTCCTCGCGCAGCAGGGCCTCGACCGGCTGGAACTGGAAGCGCAGTGCCTGCGTCAACTGCCGTGTCGCGTCGGCGAGAACGTCGTGTGCCGGGCCGCGGAAGCGGACGGCCACGCCCGAGGCGAAGCAGCCGACCGCCTGCTCGGCGGCGGCCGAGGCGCGGCCGGCCACGGGGATGCCGACGGCGAAGTCCGCGGCGCCCGTCACCGTGCGCAGGGCGCGGACCCAGGCCGCGAGCAGGGTCGCGGCGACGGTGGTGCCGGCCGCGGCGGTGCGCAGCGGGGCCGGGACGTCGATGCGGATGCGGGAGACGGGGCCCGTGGGGGCGGGGGTGCCGGGGCCGAGCGGCAGGTCGGGGACGCCGCGCAGCTCGCGCGTCCACTCCCACAGGGCCGCCCGGTCCGCCTCGGTCTCCGCGGCGAACTGCTCCGTCCAGGCGTGGGCGTGGCCCGGCGCGGCGCGGTCGTCGGCGGAACCGGCGTAGGCGTCGGACAGTTCGCGCAGCAGCAGGCCCGCGGACCAGCCGTCGAAGGCCGAGTGGTGCACGACCAGGCCGAACCAGTGGTTGCCGTTGCCCGACGGGGCCAGCACGGTGCGCAGCGGCACCTCGGCGGCCAGGTCGAACGGGCGCGCCAGGTGCGCCTCGGCGGCCTGCCGGGCCTCCCGCTCGGGGGCCGGGGCGAGGACGGTGAGCAGGTGGGGAAGTTCCTTCGGCGCCACGGCGGTTGCGGTGACCGTGCGGTCCGCGCCGCGGGTGAGCGTCGTGCGCAGCGCCTCGTGGCGGGACGCCACCGTGTGGACGGCCGCGGCGAGCCGGTCCGTGTCGACCGGTCCGTCGGTGCGGAACAGGAAGGACGACAGGGCGTCGGCCGACCCCGGGGTGCGCTGCTCGGTGAACCAGAAGCGCCACTGCGGGGCGGGCAGGCCGCTGATCCACCGCGGGGAGGACTCCGGCGCGGCGGCCAGCGGGGCCTGCTCCTCGGGGCCGAGGAGGCCGGCGATGGCGGCCGGGGTGCGGGCCAGCATCACCTGGGGTGCGGTGAGGCGCACTCCGGCGGCGGCGGACAGCCGGCCGGCCAGCCGCATCGCGGTGATGGACGTCGCGCCCGCCTGGAAGAGGTTGGTGTCCGGTCCGACCGGGCGGCCGAGCAGATCAGCAGCTGCGGCCAGGACGGCGGCCACCCGGGGCGGCACCGCTGCGGACAGGGGCTCTTCCGCGGCTGCGCGCCGGTCGAGTTCGGTGCGCACGGCACGGGCCAGGGCCTCGCGGTCGAGCTTGCCGTTGCCGGTGAGCGGCAGGCTGCCGGTCATGACGACCGGGTCCGGTACGAACGCGGCCGGGAGCCGGCCGGCGACGGCCTCGCGCACCGCCTCGGGACCGGCCGGCGCCTCCGCGGCCGGCACGCACACCATGGCCAGGCCGGTCGTGGCGGCGGACGGGCCGCCGTCCAGCGGCAGGGGCAGCACGACGGCCCGGGCGATGCCGGGGACGTCCTCGGCGGCCCGCTCCACCTCGCCGGGCTCCACGCGGACGCCGCGGATCTTCACCTGGCGGTCGGCGCGGCCCAGGAACTCGTATGCGCCGTCGGCCCCGAGCCGGGCCCGGTCGCCGGTCAGGTAGACCCGGAGGGCCGTACCGCCGGGGCCGAGCGGCAGTTCGCGGAACGCGCGGGCCGTGGCCCCGGGGTCGCCGAGGTAGCCGAGTGCGAGGCCGTCGCCGGAGATCGCCAACTGGCCGGTCCCGCCGGGGGCGACGGGGCGGAGCTGCGCGTCCAGGACGTGGATGCGGGTGCCGACTACCGGGCGGCCGATGGGGATGTCGGTGTCCTCGTCCGCTACGTCGGTGACCGGGTGCACGGTGGCGAACACCGTGCTCTCGACGGGCCCGTAGCCGTTGACCAGCCGCGTGCCGGGGACGGCCTGCAGGGCGCGGGCCATGTGGCGGGGGGAGAGCCGCTCGCCGCCGACCATCACGGTGCGCAGCCCGCGCAGGGCTGCGGCGTCCTCGTCGACGATCGCGTCGAAGAGGGAGGTGGTCGCGAACATCGTGTTCACGCCGTCGGCCACGGCGTCGCGGCAGCCGTCCACGGTGAGGTAGTGGCCGTCGAGGAGCACCGTCGTGCCGCCGTGCACCAGCGGCGCCCACAGCTCCATGGCGAACGCGTCCCACGGCACGGCCGCGGACTGGAGCATGCACGTCGTGCCGTCGAAGGCCAGCGTCGGGTCCTCGGCGATGCGCAGCAGCCCGCGGTGGGTGGCGAGGACGGACTTGGGGGTGCCGGTGCTGCCGGAGGTGAAGAAGACGCAGAGGGCGTCGGCGCTTCCGGTGCGGCTCGTGGTGTGCAGGACCTCGGCGCCGGTGTCCGTCAGGAGCAGGCGGGCGCCGGTCAGTTCGAGGACCTGGCGGCAGCGGGCCTCCGGCCAGCGGGTGTCCACGGCCGTGTAGGCGGCACCGCACTTGAGCACCGCGAGGAGGGCCTCGGCCATCCGCGGGCCGCGCTCCATGCGGACCGCGACGACGTCGCCGGGGCCGGCGTCCAGACCGGCCGCCAACCGGGTGGCGGCTGTGTCGAGTTCGGCGTACGTGACGGAGGTGCCGCGCCACCGCAGGGCGGGTGCGCCGGGGCGGGTACGGGCCCAGTGGGCGACGCGTTCGTCGACGCGGGCGGGGCTGCTGTTCACGGTGGGTTCCCTTGCGGAGTGCCGGGACGGAGGGCCCGGCGACGACGGGGGAAGGCGCCGCCGGGCGGCATGGATCGTGACCGGGGGCGCCTGCGCATGGCTGGAGCGGCGGTCGAGCGCCCGTCAGGGGCGCCCCGTCAGGGGCGCGGGGCTGCCACATATGCGGCTCCGCCGCGTGGGCGCGACCAGCCACCGACGGCCTGCAGCCGACGCACCACCCTGGAGGGTCCGGGGCGGAGCCCCGGGGACGTCGACTGCGGGCGCGTCGTGGTCGCTCGCGCAGTTCCCCGCGCCTCTTACGGGGCGCTCAAGCGCCGCGCTAGCGGCGCTCCGGCGCGCCACCAGAAGATCTCGTCCCCGCCTCCAACGGAGCGCTACGGGACCTCGAACAGCGGCGAGCAGAGTGCACCTGCAGCAATGGACAGCGAAAGGGAGAGGAAGGGAAGCACGGTGCGCGTTCTCTTCGTGACGTGGGCGTGGCCGTCGCACTTCCTGCCCCTCGTGCAGTTCGCCTGGGCCTGCCGGGCCGCCGGGCACGAGGTGCTGGTCGCCTCGCAGCCCTCGCTGGAGGGCGAAGTCGTGGGCGCCGGGCTGCCGTTCGCCGCCGTCGGGCGGGAACTGGACATCCGGCCGCTGGTACGGCCGTTCTTCTCCCGGCTGGTCGACGAGAACCGCACCGTGGAGTGGGCGGAGATGCGCCGCTGGGGCACCGCCAACGTGCACACCTACGTGCTGCTCGCCGAGGCCATGGCCGAGGACACCACGGCGCTGGCCCGCCACTGGCGGCCCGACCTCGTCGTGTGCGAACCCACCACTTACGCGGGCCCGTTGGCCGCCGCGGCCGTGGGCGTGCCCGCGGTGCGGCAGCTGTGGGGCGCCGACTACACGTACCGCACCCGGGAGTTCGAACCCGAGGCCCTGCGCGAGACGGCCGCCCGGCTCGGCCTGACGGAGGACGTGGAGACGCTCGGCGTGGCGTCCGTGGACCCCTGCCCGCCCTCGCTCCAGACCGACGCGCCCGTACGCCGCATCCCGCTGCGCTACGCCCCCTTCCACGGCACGGGCACCCTGTCCGAGCCCCTGAGGGGCGGGCGCCCGCGGATCCTCGTCACGGGCAGCAGCGCCGTGGCGGAGCTGAGCGGCCGGGACGTACCGGACCTGCCGGTTCTGCTGCGCGCGCTCGGCACGCTCGGCGCGGACGTGGTCGCCGCCGTGCCCGAGCGCGAGCGGGACCGGCTGCGCGCGCTCCCCGGTGGGCTGCCCGACAGCGTCCGCCTCGTCGGCCGCACCCCGCTGCACCTGCTGCTGCACGGCAGTGACCTGCTGGTGCACCAGGGCGGCGGCGGCAGCGTGCTGGCCGGCGCGGCCGCCGGGGTGCCGCAGCTGATCGCCCCCCGCTTTCCCGACCACCTGTTCAACGCCCGGCAGTTGGCCGCGACCGGGGCCGGGCTGCTGCTCGCCCCCGGCGAACTGCGGCCCGGCGCCGTGCGCGAGGCCGCCGCGGTCCTGCTGTCCGGCCCGGACCACCGGGCCGCCGCGCAGGCGCTGCGCCACGAGACCGAGGCCATGCCGCCCGCCACCGCCGCGGTGGCCGGGCTGGAGCGGATCGCCCACGACCCAGGAAGGGGTCCGTCCATGACGTCCATGACAGAGGAACTCCCATGAGCAGCGGCACGGGCGGCAGGACCGACCACCCGCTGCGCATGCTCTTCACCACCCAGCCAGCCAGCGGCCACCTGCGCCCGCTGGTGCCGGTGGCCCAGGCCGCCCGCGAGCGCGGGCACGACGTGGCCGTGCTCGCCCCCGACTGCATGCGCGCCGAACTCGACTCCTACGGGCTGCGCCACGTGACCGGCGGCTACGACTGGCGGATGGAGGCCTGGCGCCTGCTGCCCCGCGACTACGGCGAACTGACCTTCGACGAGGCCGCCGAGGCGTGCATGGCCACCGGCGCCCCGCTGACGCAGTCCTTCGCCGGGCACATCGCGCGCGCCACGGCCCGCGACGTCCTCGACCTGGCCGGGACGTGGCGGCCCGATCTCGTCGTGCGCGAGCTCGACGAGATGGGCGGCTACCTGGCCGCCGAGGCCCTGGGGATCCCGCACGTGTCCATCGCCTCGTTCGGCGGCCTGGAGCAGGTCACCGGCGAGGCCCTGGGCCCGATCCTGGACGAGGGGCGCCGTGAACTCGGCCTGGCCCCCGACCCCTTGGGCACCCGCCTCTACCACTATCTGCACGCCAGCTTCCTGCCGGAGGCCTACGGCGAGGCCGAGCTGATCCTGCCCAACACCCGCACCTACCGGCACCCCAACGCCGAACAGCGCTACGGCCGGCTGCCCGAGTGGCTCGCCGACCTCGACCACGACCGGCCGTTCGTCTTCGCCGGCTTCGGCACCGTCGTCTACGCGCTGCCCGGCTCCGAGGAGTTCGTCGCCGAGGTCATCGACGCCCTCGGCGAACTGGACGCCAACGCCGTACTGGCCGTCGGCTCGCGCGGCGACGAACTCGCCTACGGGCCCGTGCCGGAGAACGTGCGCCTGGTCCGCTTCATCGAGCAGTCGCTGATGCTGGAGGGCGCCGACCTGTTCATCACCCACGGCGGGCTGAACTCCATCAAGGAGGCGCTGCGCCCCGGCATCCCGATGGTGGCCCTGCCCGTCCTGGAGGACCACCGGCACAACGCCGAACAGCTCGCCCGCATCGGCCTGTCCAAGACCGTCGGGCTGCGCGAGGCCTCGGCCGCGTCCATCGCCGACGCATGCGCCGAGGTGCTCTCCACGCCGTCCTACCGGGCCCAGGCCCGCCGCCTGCAGCGGCACATCCACGCCCAGCCGTCCCTGGCGCAGCTCATCGACGACATGGAGCTGGTCGTCCGCGAGGCCACGGCACCGGCGCCCGCCTGACCGGCCCGAACCCAAGAACGTCCCCGAATTCCGCTTCCGCTGAGGAGTAAGCCATGCTCGCCCGTCACACCCTGCCCGAGAACTTCCGCGACTGGAACACCGCCTGGGGCGTGCCCTTCGGCTACCGGGTGCCCGGCCGCCGCGCGGTGGAGTACCGCCTGGAGGAGGAGGACCCGCTGCGCTACGGCCCCTTCGGCTTCCAGCAGACCAGCCCCACCCGCGAGTTCGAGTACCCGTGGGCGTTCTTCACGGCCGGCGTCGAGTCGGGCATGAAGGTCCTGGACGTCGGCGGCGGCCTCAGCGGCTTCCAGTTCGTGCTGGACAAGGAGGGCTGCGAGGTCGTCAACGTCGACCCGTCCGCGAAGGAGGACCGCCGCTGGTCCACCGTCGACGGCCGCAACCGCTGGCTGACCGAGGACAACCACGCCGAGCTGAACAAGCTGTTCGGCACCGACGTGCGCCTGGTGATGGACACCGTGCAGGCCGGCCTGGCGGACGGGCAGCTGGAGAAGGGCACCTTCGACCGCATCTTCTGCCTGTCGGTCATCGAGCACGTCTCGCTGGAGGAGGGCCGGGCGATGCTGGAGAGCATCACCGAGCTCCTCAAGCCCGGCGGCAGGCTGCTGCTGACCGTCGACCTGTTCCTCGACGTGCTCCCCTTCGGCGTCCGCGAGGCCAACTTCTGGGGCTCCAACATCGACGTGCACGAGCTGCTGAAGGGGCACGGCCTGGAGCTGGAGCAGGGTGACCCGCGCGAGCTGCTGGGCTTCCCGGAGTTCGACTACGACCACGTGGTGAAGACGATCCCGGAGCTGTTCATCGGTACGTTCAACCCTTGCCTGAGCCAGGCGGTGGTGCTGCGCAAGCCGGAATGACGGCGGGGCGCCCCGTAAGGGGCGCGGGGAACTGCGCGAGCAACCACGACGCGCCTGCAGTTGACGTTCAAGGCAGTGCGTCGGCTGCCGGCCGGCGGTGGCTGGTCGCGCAGTTCCCCGCGCCCCTTACGGGGCACGACACACCTCAAGGGGGGCGGCCCGAGTGGGCCGCCCCCCTTGCGTGGGTCTAGCGGACGATCAACGCGCGGCGCAGGGCCGCGATGGCGGAGGCGCGGACGCCGAGGCCGTCGGTGAGGAACTGGTGGAAGTCGTCGTAGGCGTTGTCGACCTCCTCGAACGCGGCGTCGAGGTAGTCGGGGAACGCGATCTGGGCGCCGATGGTCTCGTTGGAGATCAGGAAGTCGGCGTTGACCTGGTCCCGGTCCACGCCCAGCGCGGTCAGCAGGACGGCCGTGAGCCAGCCGGTGCGGTAGGCGCCCGCGTTGCAGTGGACGAGGGCCGGCGCGCCGCGGTTGTCGGCGATGCGGTTGAGGGCCAGTCCGTAGGAGGCGCGCTGCTTCGGGTCGGTGACGTGGGAGCGGAACTCGGCGAGCGTGTCGGGGCTGACCGAGCCGACGGTGGGGAAGCCGCCGCGGGCGTTCTCGTCGCCGACCGGGGCCAGCAGCTCCTGGGCGCCCGGCGGGATGTGGTCGGTGCCGACCGTGCTGCGCTCCCGGTCGGTGCGCAGGTCGACGAGCCACGTCAGCTTCAGCGGCTGCAGCTGCTGGAGGCCCTGGTCGGTGACCTTGTTGAGAGCGCCGGAACGGTAGACGGCGCCCCAGGCGACGGTGCCGCCGCACTGGGTCGTGTAGCCGCCGACGTCGCGCAGGTTGTGGAGGCCGTCGACGGTCAGGATGCGCTGGTGCGGGGTGGTGTCGGCCACGACGGCACGGCGGCGGTGGCGTGCCGGGGCCGCCGAGGCGGCCGAGGCCAGCAGCGGCACGGCTGCAAGGCCGGCCGCGCCGGCGCCGAGGCCGCGCAGCAGGGTGCGGCGGCTCGGCCGGGTGAACGAAGGCATGACGACTCCTCGTCGGTGATGGAGGGTGAAGGAGGGTGCCGGCTCGGTAAGAAGGGCCTGCTCACCAGGTGACCGGCAGGGCGTAGGCGCCGTGCAGCACGGCGTCGTAGGCGAAGGGGACCTCGTCCAGGGGCACGGCCAGGCGCAGGTCCGGGAAGCGGCGGAAGAGGGCGCCGAAGACGACCTCCAGTTCCAGCCGGGCCAGGGTCTGGGCCAGGCACTGGTGCGCCCCGTGGCCGAAGGCGAAGTGACGGTTGGGGGCGCGGCGCAGGTCCAGCCGGTCCGCGTCGGCGAAGGCGGCCGGGTCGCGGTTGGCGGCGCCGGCCAGCGGGATGACGCCCTCGCCGGCCCGGATCAGCACGCCGCCGACCTCCATGTCCTCCAAGGCCGTGCGGGCCGTGGCCAGTTCGGCGATGGAGAGGTGGCGCAGCAGCTCCTCGACCGCCGACGGGAGCAGGGCTCCGCCGTCGTGGTCGAGGGATTCCTTGAGCAGGGCGAGCTGATCCGGGTGGGACAGCAGGGCCGCGGTGCCGAGGGCGATCATGTTGGCGGTGGTCTCGTAGCCGGCGAAGAGCAGCAGCATGGCGGTGATCACCAGCTCCCACTCGTCCAGCGCGCCGGAGGCCACGTGCTCGGCGGCGACGCGGCCGAGGAGGTCCTCGGTGGGTTCGGCCCGCTTGGCCTTGACGAGCTCGCGCATGAAGCGCAGCAGTTCGCGGAACGCGTCCTGGCCGCGCTGGTGGGCGGCCTCTTCGGTCTCGTCCGCGGTGGCCCGCCCGGTCAGCAGCAGTTCGGTGAGTTCGAGGAAGCGGGGCCGGTCGGCCTCGGGCACGCCGAGGAGGCGGGCGATCACGAGCGACGGCACGGGCAGCGCGAGCGCGGTGACCAGGTCGACGGGCCCGCCGGCCGCCTCCATGGCGTCGAGCCGCTCCGCGACGATGCGCTCCACCTCGGGGCGCAGTTCGCGGATGCGGCGGGCGGTGAACTCCTTGATGAACATGCGCCGGTAGTGCTGGTGATCGGGGGAGTCCATGCCGGGGAAGACGCGGACCTCTGCGAGGTAGGCGGCGTCGTCGGTGAGGAAGGGGTAGCCGGGGCGGGTGCGGTCGGAGCTGAGGCGGGGGTCCATGAGGACGTCCTTGACGTCCTCGTACCGGGTGATGAGCCAGGCGGTGCCGCCTCCGGCGAGGGTGACACGGGTCGGGGCGCCCGTTTCCCGCATCGCCGCATACTGCGGCGGGGGGTCGAAGGGGCAGGTGCGGCGCATGGGGAACGTGGCGGTCATGGGGTCCTCGGTAATGGGGCGTCGCGCCCCGTAAGGGGCGCGGGGAACTGCGCGAACGGCCACGGGCTACCTGCAGCCGACCGCCGGCGTGAGGGCAAAGGACCGCACCAGATCAGGCAGGGCATACACGTCCTCCCCACCGGCGTCGTAGCCGTGCAGCCGCAGGAAGTGCCGCTCGGCCAGCTGCTCCATGAGCAGCTCCGCCGCGACGGGGTCGCAGCCCGTCCACAGCGCGGCGGAGCGGGCGGTGAAGGTCTCCGGGGCGCGGGCCGCGATGCCGGCCAGCAGGTCGCGCCCGCCGGCGTCCAGACGCCGGTACGCGGGCGCGAGCCGCGCGGCGACGTCCAGTTCGCCGTGCCGCAGCTCGCGCAGCCGCAGCCGCTCGTCGGCGAGCCGGCTCGCCACCGCCCGCAAGGGGAATTGCGGGCGGGCCCGCATGCGCGCCGCCACCGCCCGCACCGCGAGCGGCAGCCGGCCGCACATGGCGACGATGGTGCGCACCGCGTCCGGGTCGGAGTCCACGCGCCCCTCGCCGACGGCGCTGCGCAGCAGCTGCACGCACTCCTCGGCGGGCATCTCGCCCAGCTCCAGCCGCTGCAGCCCGGACAGCCCGGACAGCGGCGCCCGGCTGGTGGTCAGCACGGCGCAGCGGGGCCCGCCGGGCAGCAGCGGGCGCAGCTGCTCCTCGTCGGCGGCGTCGTCCAGTACGACGAGGACCGCGCGCCCGGCCGTCCAGCTGCGGAACAGCTGGGAGCGTTCGGCGGGGTCGTCCGGCAGGTCCTGGTCGCGCAGACCGGTGGCGCGCAGGAAGCCGCCGAGGATCCGGCCCGGGTCGGCCGGGTGCTCCTCGGCGCCGCGCAGGTCGGCGTGGAACTGCCCGTCCGGGTAGCGCGCGGCGGCCTGGTGGGCGGCGCGCAGCGCCAGCGCGGTCTTGCCGGCGCCGGGCATGCCGGTGACGGCCACCAGCCGGGTGGCCTGCGGAGCCGCGCCCGGGACCAGCAGCTCGGCGGCGCGGCGCAGTTCGGCGGCCCGGCCGACGAAGTCGGCACTGTCCGGCGGCAGTTGGGCGGGCCGGGCGTACGGGGCCGGGGCCTCGGGGACGGTCACGACGGCCGCGGCGTCGTCGGTGTCGTCGCCCAGCAGCGACTCGTGCAGCGCCTGCAGTGCGGCCGACGGCTCGATGCCCAGCTCCTCGACCAGCGTGCGGCGCACCTTCCGGTACACCTCCATGGCCTCCGAGCGGCGCCCGGCCCGGCGCAGGGCCAGCATCAGCTTGCGGTGGAAGTCCTCGTGGAAGGGGTGCTCGACGACCAGGGCCTGCAGCCGGGTGATGACGTCGTGGTGCCGGCCCAGCCGCAGGTCCGCCTCCGCCCACAGCTCGTGCGCCTGCAGCCGGCTCTCGGCCAGCTGGCCGAGGTGGGAGTCCAGCACCGGGCCCGTGTCCAGGTCGGACAGCGGCGGGGTGGAGCTGAGTGCGAGCGCCTCGGTGAGCACCTCGGCGGCCTGCTCCGGCCGCCCGGCGGCCAGTTCGGCGCGGGCGCGCGAGAGCAGGCCGGAGAAGCGGTCGGCGTCCAGGCTGCCGGGCTCCAGGTGCAGCACGTAGCCCAGCGGCTTGGTGACCAGCAGCTCGCGGCCGCGCAGCGCCTTGCGCAGCTGGTAGACGTAGGTCTGCAGGGTGGCCAGGGCGCTCAGCGGCGGGTGGTCGCCCCACAGTTCCGTCATCAGCGTGCCCGTGGTGACCAGCCGGTCGTGCCGGAGGGCCAGCAGGGCGAGCAGGTTGCGCACCTTGGGGGCCGTGGGCGTGACGTCCCGGCCCTCGTGAACCGCGTGCAGCGGTCCGAGTACGGACACTTCCATGGTCACGTGCGGTGCGGGCGGGCCGGGGGCCCGCCGGGCGCACCGCCCTCCTCTCGGGTACTGGTCGGATGGCTCACGCGGCGGCCGGAACCGCCCGCAGCGCGACGGCGACGGCCGCCGCGCGCCCGGCGATCCGGCGCACCGCGAAGGCGATCCGCTCGGCGTCGGCGGCGGACGTGGCGGTGCCGGTCGGCAGCACCAGACAGCGGTCGGCCAGGGACTCGGTGTGCGGCAGGCGCGGCCCCCCGCGGTAGGGGGCGGCCTGGTGGAGACCGGGGTGGAAGTAGCGCCGGGTGACGACGTTGTCCGCGCGCAGCGCCAGGTCCAGTTCGTCGCGGGTCAGGCCCAGTTCCACGGCGTCGACGTGCAGCACCGCGTACTGGTAGTTGTTCCGCTCCCGCTCGTCGAAGGGCAGCACGGTGACGCCCGGCAGCCCGGCGAGGCCGGCGGTGTAGCGCTCGTGCAGGGTGCGGTTGTGGGCGCGGAACTCCTCCAGGTGGTCGAGGGAGGTCAGGCCCATCGCGGCGGCGGCCTCGCTCATCTTGGCGTTGATGCCCAGGTGTTCGGGCCGGCCGTCCTCGTCGTAGCCGAAGTTGGCCATCGCGGCGGCCCGGCGGGCCAGCTGCGGGTCGTCGGTCACGAGGGCGCCGCCCTCGAAGGAGTGCA
Source organism: Streptomyces sp. AM25 (assembly GCF_058146165.1). Classification (NCBI taxonomy): domain Bacteria; kingdom Bacillati; phylum Actinomycetota; class Actinomycetes; order Kitasatosporales; family Streptomycetaceae; genus Streptomyces; species Streptomyces sp. AM25. The sequence continues at coordinate 255,376 of NZ_JBKIWN010000014.1, forward strand.
CGAACTTGGTGGCGTGGAAGCTGAACACCTCCGCGTCGCCGAACCCGCCGATCGCCCGGCCGTCCCAGGTGCAGCCGAGCGCGTGCGCGGCGTCGAACAGCAGCCGCAGGCCGTAGCCGTCGGCGAGCTGCTGCAGGGCGTCCAGGCCGTGCGGCCGGCCGAAGGTGTGCACGCCGAGGATCGCGCTGGTGCGCGGTCCGATCAGGGACTCGGCGTGGCCGAGGTCGAGGGTGCCGGTGCGCGGGTCGACGTCGCAGAAGACCGGGGTGAGCCCGGTCCAGGCGACGGCGTGCGCGGTCGCGGGGAAGGTGAACGCGGGCACGAGCACCTCGCCCGTCAGGCCCGTCGCCCGGACGGCCAGCTGCAGGGCGGCGGTCGCGTTGCAGGTGGCGACGGCGTACCGGACCCCGGCCAGTTCCGCGACGCGCTGCTCGAACTCGCGGACCAGGGGCCCGCCGTTGGACAGCACGCCCCGGTCCAGGGCGCCGTTGAGCCGCTCCAGGAACCGGGCGCGGCCGACCGTGTTGGGCCGGCCCACGCGGGCCGGCTCCGTGAGGGCCGGGGTGCCGCCGAGCAGGGCCGGCACCTGCGTCGGGCCTGCTGCGACTGACGTGCGCTCCACGCGCCACCACCTTCCGTGGGGCGCCGCCCGGGGCGGCGGCGCCGGATGGCAAGATCTTTCCGGGGGCGGCTCGAACGGGGCTCGGCCACCGGCGGAGACGGCCTCGACGGCGGGACGACCGGCTCTCGACGGGGCCTGGATCCGGCGCCGGGTGCACTGCGTGCCACTCCACCGGCGCTCATGCGGGACTCATGGGGGCAGCGTCACTGTGCCGGGGTGTCGGACACGCCCAGCGTGTCCGGCGGACCTTCGTGCCCCGAAGGGGCGCGGGGCTGTGACGTCATGCGGCTCCGCCGCGTGGGCGCGACCAGCCACCGACGGCCTGCAGCCGACGCACCACCCTGGCGGGTCCGGGGCGGAGCCCCGGGAACGTCGACTGCGGGCGCGTCGTGGCTGCTCGCGCAGTTCCCCGTGCCCCTGACGGGGCACGGAGATCCGTCGGCCCCGGCCGCGCACGTTCCCCGAAGGAGTTCGTTCCCCATGTCCCTGCACGTCATCGTCGCCGGTGGCGGCATCGGCGGCCTGGCCCTGGCCCAGGGTCTGCGCCGGCACGGCGTCCGCACCACGGTGCTGGAGCGCGACGCCTCGTCCCAGGTCCGCGGCCAGGGCTACCGGCTGCGGATGGACGAGCACGGCGGCGCCGCGCTGCGCACGCTGCTGCCCGACGACCTGTACGCGCTGTACCTGGCCACCTCCAACCGCCCCTACATGCCCCGCGGCGCGGCCTTCGACCACCAGCTCAACGAGCTGATGCGGCACGGCCGCCCGGACCGCCCCTTCGACCCCGACCTGAGCCACACCGCCGTCAACCGCATGACGCTGCGCCAGATCCTGCTGGCCGGCCTCGGCGACGCGGTGCGCTTCGGCAGCGAGGTCACCGGATACGCCGAGGAGCCCGACGGCGTACGGGTCCGCCTCGCCGACGGCAGTGAGCTCACCGGCGACCTGCTGGTCGGCGCCGACGGCATCAACTCGGCCGTCCGCGCCGGGAAGCTGCCCGGCGACGACCACATCGTCGACACCGGCATGCGCTGCATCTACGGGCGCCTGCCGTTCGACGAGAAGAACCTCTCCTGGATCCCCGAGGAGCTCTTCGGCGGCTCCAGCCCCGTCATGGGCCCGGACCGCACCACCCTTGCCTGCGGCGTCTTCCAGCCGCGCCGCCCCACCGAGGAGGCCGCGGCCGACCTGGCCCCCTACGCGGACCTCGACCCGGTCGCCCCGTACGTGAAGTGGACCCTCGTCGCGCCCGCCGAGAGCTACCCGGTCCCCGAGGCCGACTTCTGGACCGCCGCGCCCGAGCAGCTGCACGCCTGGGCCGTCGAACGCACCCGCGACTGGCACCCGTTGCTGCACCGCCTGGTCACCGAGGCGGAGCCGTGGGCCACGTTCCCGCTGTCGATCCGCGTCGTACGGCCGTCCCCCGCGTGGGCGCCCGGCCGGGTCACCCTGCTCGGCGACTCCGTGCACGCCACCACGCCCGTCGGCGGCGTCGGCGCCAACACCGCGCTGCGCGACGCCGCCCTGCTGTCCGGCCTGCTCGCGCAGGCCGACCGGGGCGAGCGCGGTGTGGCGGGCGCGGTGGCCGAGTACGAGACGCAGCTGCGCGACTACGGGTACGCCGCCGTCCGCGGCTCCCTCGTCGGCGCACACCGGATCTTCCGTACCCCCGCACTGGAAACGCTCATCAAGGGAGCCGTTGCATGAACACCCCCGCCCCCACCGCCGCCAAGCCGGATCCGGGACAGAAGTTCCGGGCCCTGGCCCCGATGATCCTCGACCTGGTCATCCCCATCGCGGGCTTCTACGTCCTGCACCAGCTGGCCGGCCTCAGCCAGGTCTGGGCGCTGACCCTCGCCGGCGCGGCGGGCGGCGTGTGGACGCTGATCCACACCATCCAGCGGCGCAAGCTCGACGTCATCGGCCTGCTCGTCGTCCTCGAAATGGCGCTCACCGTCGCCCTGTTGTTCATATCGAACGACCCGCGCCTGGTCGCCGCCAAGCCGTCCTTCTACACCCTGCTCGCCGCCCTGTACCTGCTGTCCACGTGCGTCTTCGGCCGCCCCCTCGTCTACGTGGCCGCCACCCCGATGGCCACCGACGGCGACCCCGACCGCACCGTCGCCTACGAGCAGGCGTGGGAGCGCTCCAAGCCGTTCCGCGCCCGTGAGCGCGCCGTGACCGCCGCCTTCGGCCTCGCCGCCCTGATCGACTCCGTGCTGCGTGTGATCGTCGTCTACAGCTACGACGTCGACAAGTTCAACGAGTCCTTCCTGCTGTCCCAGCTGCCCGGCCTCGTCCTGATCGTCGCGGTGCTGCTGTTCACCAAGTTCCAGATCAAGGTGCTGCACGGGCTCGTCGACGACGTCCACGACCAGCTGCACCGCGAGGGCGTCGTCGGCCCGCGCCCCGACGCCGACGCGGTGCCGGCCGGTCCCCGGCACGGGGCCACGCGATGAGCGTGCGCTCCGCACTGAGCGGGCTGCCGCTGAAGGCGGCCGCGCCGATGCTGCTGGACATGGCCGCCCCCGTGGTCTCCTTCTACGTCCTGCACATGGCCCTCGGCGTGGCCCCCGTCCCCGCGCTCGCCGCGGGCGCGGTCGTCGCCGGAGCCCGCACCGCGTGGCGCGCGGTGCGGGAACGCCGCCTCAACGCGTTCACCGCGATGACCATCCTGATGCTGCTCGCCACGCTCGCGCTGGTCGGCATCACCGGGGACCCGCGGCTGATCATCGCCAAGTCGGCGGTGATGCCGGCCGTCGGCGGCGCGTACGGGCTGCTCACGCACTTCTTCGGACGGACGCTGGTCGGCGAGGTCGCCGCGCCGTTCGTCACCAAGGGGGACCCGGCGCTGCGCGCGGCCTGGGACGACTGCTTCGACCGCGAGCCGGCGTTCGCGCAGCGGCTGCGGTTGATCAACCTGCTGTGGGGTGTGGGGTTTCTGGCCAGCGCGGTGGCCCGCGTGGTGGTCATCTACTCGGTGCCGCTCGACTTGGCCGTGCCGCTCGGGCAGTTGCCCACGCTGCTGACGCTGGTGGGGTTGATCGTGACGACGGTTCGCCTGTCCCCGCCGCTGGGGGCGGCGCTCCGCGCCCGCGCCGTGGTCGTGCCGGTCGAGGCCCCCGTCCTGGTCCCGGCATAGGGGTTGCCGTCCTGGGGGCTCCGCCCCCAGACCCCCGTTCCCCGCCCTCCCACCCGATCACCCTGAACCACATGGGCGGGTGGGCGGGCGTACCCCCGACACGAAGGGCAACCCGCGATGGGTGAACCACCCGGCCCCCGGCGCGAGTTGCGCCGCCTGGCCCCCCACGCGCGCGGTCAGCGCAAAGACCTCCTCCTCGCCCTGGGCGCAGCCCTGCTCGGCGGGACCTGTTCCTCCCTGATCCCCATGGCCCAGCGCGAAGCGCTGGACCACCTCACCGCGCACGGCGCGCAATGGCTCGGCGCCCTCCTCGCCCTCGGGGCGGCCGTGTTCTGGACCCAGCGTGCCTGCCTCTACCGCGAGGCCAAGGCCCAGTCCGGCGTGCAGTACGGGCTGCGCACCGCGATGCACGAGAGCCTGCAGCGGCTGGACGCTGCCGGCCGCGGCGCGCTGCCGCCCGGCCAGCTCGTGGCCCGGATCAACTCCGACGCGGGCCTGTTCGCCCGCGCCGTCGGCGCGCTGCCGCACAGCATCGGCATCCTGCTGCAGATGGCCGTCTCGGCCGCGTTCATGGTGGCCATGTCGCCGGTCCTGGCGCTGGCCGCGGCCGTCACCGTGCCCGGCGCGGTGCTGCTGTCCCGCGCGATGGGCGGCAGGCTCGCGCTGGCCTCGCGCGACGCGCAGCAGGCCGAGGGCGAGCTGACCCAGCGCGTGGACCAGGCCGTCTCCGGTGTGCGCGTCGTCAAGGCCTTCGGCCGCGAACACCACGAGACGCAGGCCGTGTCGGCGACGGCCCGCCGCCTGTACGAGGCGCGGATGCGCGTCGTGCGGCTGCGCGCCTGCTACGAACCGCTGCTCGGCGCACTGCCCGTGCTCGGCCAGGTCGCCGTGGTCGCCTTCGGCGGCTGGCTCGCCCTGCACCACCGCATCTCCGTGGGCACCCTGCTCGCCTTCTCCGCCTACCTGGTCCAACTGGCCACCCCCGCCCGCACCCTGGCCGACGCGCTCTCCGCGGTGCAGCGCGCCCGCGCCGGAGCGGGCAGGGTCCTGGAGCTGCTGGACGCCGCCCCCGAGGTCACCGACCGCCCCGGCGCCGTCGAACTGGCGGCGGGGGAGGGCGAACTCGTCCTCGACGGCGTCGACTTCGGCTATCTGCCCGGACGTCCCGTCCTGGACGGCTTCTCCCTGCGCGTCGCCCCCGGTGAGACCGTGGCCCTGGTCGGCGCGTCCGGCTCCGGCAAGTCCACGGCCGCCCTGCTCACGGCCCGTCTGCACGACGTGCGCGGCGGCGCGGTCCGGGTGGACGGCACGGACGTCCGCGACGTCACCCTGGAGTCGCTGCGCCGCCGGGTCGGCGTGGTGTTCCAGGACGCCTTCCTGTTCTCCGGCACGGTCCGGGAGAACGTCGCCTTCGGCTGCCCCGACGCCACCGACGACCGGATCGCGGAGGCCGCGCGGGCCGCGGGCGCCCTCGACTTCGTCACCGCACTGCCCGACGGCTGGGACACCCCCGTCGGCGAGCGCGGTACGGCCCTGTCCGGCGGGCAGCGCCAGCGCATCGCCCTCGCCCGGGCCCTGCTCACCGACCCCCGCGTCCTCGTCCTGGACGACGTCACCAGCGCCGTCGACGCCGCGACCGAGCGGGAGATGACGGCCACCCTGCGCACCGCGCTGCGCGGCCGCACCGTCCTGCTGGTCACCCACCGCCGGGCCGCCCTGGCCCTGGCCGACCGGATCGCGGTGGCCGACGGCGGCCGCATCGTCGACACCGGCAGCCACGAGGAGCTCGCCGCCCGCTGCGCCCCGTACCGGGAGCTCGTCGCCGCGTGGGAGCGCGGCGAGGCGGCGGCGGAGCCGGTGACGGAGGCGGAGCCGCAGCCGGAAGCGCAGTTGGAGGACGTACCGGACGAAGTGCCCGTCGATGACCGCCCGTTCGGCCTGCGCCGGTTCCTCGCCCCCTACCGCCGGGCCCTGGCGGTCGCCCTGCTGCTGGTCGGTCTGGAGGCCGCGGCCTCCGTGCTCGGCCCGTACCTGAGCCGTTCCGGCGTCGACCACGGTGTGCTCGCCGGTTCCCGCGAGGGCCTCGTCACCGCGGTGACGGCGCTCGCCGCGGTGGCCGTCGGCGGCATCCTGCTGTCGGCCGCGTCCGCCGCGGTCACCGGCCGCACCGGGCAGCGCCTGGTGCTGGCCCTGCGGGTGCGCGTGTGGTCGCACCTGCAGCGGCTGTCCGTGGACCACTACGAGCGGCACCGCTCCGGGCACCTGCTCACCCGGGTGATGACGGACGTGGACGCCTTCTCCGCCCTGTTCTCCGACGGCCTCGCCAACGCCGTGGTCAGCGCCGCCACGTTCCTCGGCATCCTCGGCGCGATGCTCGTGATGAGCCCGCCGCTGACCGCCGCCGTCGCGGTGGTCCTGGTGCCGTTCGTCGTGGCCACCTGGCTGTTCCAGCGCCTGGCCACGGCCCCCTACCGGCGGGCCCGGGAGGTCGCCGCGGACGCCAACTCCGCGGTGCAGGAGAACCTCGCGGGGGCCCGGGAGTCCCAGATGCTGGGCCAGCAGCGGCGCCAGCACTCCGCCTTCCGCCGCCTCACCCGCGACTACCTCGACGCCCGGCTCGACGCGCAGAAGCTGGTCGCGCTGTACTTCCCGTTCGTCGAACTCCTCGGCATCGCCGCCGCGGTGATCGTGCTGGGCGTCGGCTCGGTGCTGGTCCGCGACGGCGAGGCGACGCTGGGCGAACTGATCGCGTTCCTCCTCTACCTGGACCTGTTCTTCGCCCCCGTGCAGCGGCTGGCGTCCGTCTTCGACGACTGGCAGCAGGTGCGGATCTCCCTGGGCCGGCTCCGCGAACTCCTCGCCGAACAGCCCTCGGTGGCGCCCCCGGCCGAGCCGGTGCGGCCCGCCCCGGGCCCGGGGCGGGTGGAGCTCGCCGGCGTCCGCTTCGGCTACGGGGACACGGAGGTGCTGCACGGGGTGGACCTGGTGGCCCGCCCCGGCGAGACCCTCGCCCTGGTCGGCCCGTCCGGCGCCGGCAAGTCCACCGTGGTGCGGCTGCTCACCCGCTTCCACGACCCGGGCACGGGCGCCGTGCGGCTCGACGGCACGGACCTCCGCGACCTCGCCCCCGACCTGCTGCACGCGCGCATCGGCTACGTCCCCCAGGAACCCTTCCTGTTCGCGGGCACGGTGCGCGACAACATCGCCTACGGCAGGCCCGGGGCGAGCGAGGCCGAGGTGACCGCCGCGGTACGGGCGGCCGGGGCCGGGCGCATCGTCGACGCGCTGCCGGGCGGCCTGGGGCACCGCCTCGGGGAGGACGGCGGCTCGTCGCTGTCGGCGGGCGAACGGCAACTGCTGTGCCTGGCGAGGGCGTTGCTGACGGACCCCAAGGTGCTGGTCCTGGACGAGGCCACGGCCGGCCTCGACCCGGCGGCCGAGGCCCGGGTGCTGGGCGCCATGCGGGCGGCCGGGCGGGGCCGTACGACGGTCGTGGTCGCACACCGCCTGGCGGTGGCACGCTCCGCGGACCGCATCGCGGTGCTGGACGGGGGCCGGGTGGTGGAGTGCGGCACGCACGAGCAACTCCTCGCGGAGGGGGGCCGCTACGCGGCGCTGCATGCGGCGGCCGCCGTACTGGCCTGAGCGGTGCCGTTCGCCCCGTAAGGGGCGCGGGGAACTGCGCGAGCAACCACCGACGGCCCGCAGCCGACGCACAACCCTGGGGTCCGGGGCGAAGCCCCGGGAACCTCGGCTGCGGGCGCATCGCGGTTGATCGCGCCCACGCGGCGGAGCCGCACATCGAAACGGCCCCGCGCCCCTTCGGGGCGCACCGGCCCCGGGCCGGACCGGCACTCCAGCGGCCCTCGAAGAGGGCAAGCCACGCTGAGCGCATGGCCTCCGACCGTTTCACCGAGTCCGCCGCCGCCGGCGGCGCCCGCCTGACCGATGCCGAGTTCCTCGCATGGTTCGCCGAGCGCCGCGAGGCCCACGCCTTCCAGGTCGAGGAAATCCCCTTCGCACAGCTCGACGGCTGGGCCTTCGCCCCGCACCGCGGGCTGCGCCACGACAGCGGCCGGTTCTTCACGGTCGAGGGCCTGCAGGTCCGTACCGACGTGCCGGGGACCGGCAGCTGGATGCAGCCGGTCATCAATCAGCCGGAGATCGGCGTCCTCGGCATCCTGGTCAAGGAGTTCGACGGGGTCCTGCACTGCCTGATGCAGGCCAAGATGGAGCCCGGCAACGTCAACCAGGTGCAGCTGTCGCCCACGGTGCAGGCCACCCGCAGCAACTACCTGGGCGTGCACCGCGGCCGGCCCGTCCCGTACCTCAACCACTTCAACGAGCCCGGCCGCGGGCGGGTCCTGGTGGACTCGCTCCAGTCCGAGCAGGGCTCGTGGTTCTTCCGCAAGCGCAACCGCAACATGGTCGTCGAGGCCCTCGACGACGTGCCCGAACACCCCGACTTCCGGTGGCTGTCGCTGGGCCAGGTGCGGCGCCTGCTGCTCGCCGACAACGTGGTCAACATGAACGCGCGGACCGTGCTGTCCTGCATCCCCTTCGGCCCGCCGCCCGCCTCGGCCGGCGACGACGCCTGGCGGAACGGCCTGCGCAGGTCGCTCGGGCCGGAGGGCGAGACGGGAGCCCTGCTGTCGCGTGCCGAAGTGCTCAGCCGCATCACCGCGGTGAAGGCCCTGCGGGACGTGGAACAGCGGCTCGTCCCGCTGGAGGCGGTCGAGCGGTGGCACATCACCGACCGCGAGATCGCCCACGACGAGGGCAAGTACTTCCGCATCGTCGCCGCCGCCGTGAACGCCGGCAGCCGGGAGGTGGCCAGCTGGACCCAGCCGCTGCTCGCCCCGGTCGGCCGGGGCGAGGCGGTGCTGCCGGTGCGCCGGATCGGCGGGGTGCTGCACATGCTGCTCCAGGCCCGTACCGAGGCGGGCACGGCCGACGTCGTCGAGCTGGCCCCGCCCGTGCAGTACAACCCCGGCAACTACCGGCAACCGCCGCCGCTCGTCCGGGAATTGCAGGCCCTCGACCCGTCCCGCACCCGCTACGACGCGCTGCTGTCCGAGGAGGGCGGGCGCTTCCACCGCGCCGTCAGCCGCTACCGGGTCGTGGAACTGCCCGACGACCACCCGCTGGACGTCCCCGCCGACCACCTGTGGCTCACGCCCGGGCAGGTCCGCGACCTGCTGCCCTACGGGCGGCTGATCAACATCCAGGCCCGCACGCTGCTGGCCTGCCTGCACGCCACCTGGTGACCGGAGGAGAGACGGGATGAAGACGCTCGTACTGGGCGGCACCGGCTGGGTGGGCCGCGCGGTGTGCGCGGCCCTGGCCGGGGCCGGCCACGAGGTGGCCGCCTTGGCCCGGCGCCGCCCGGCGGTGCCGCTGCCGGACGGGGTCCGGCTGCGCACGGCGGACGCGTCGTCCGGCGACCTGGCCGGACTGCTCGCACAGGAACGGCCGGACACCGTGGTGAACGCCGCCGGCGGCTACTGGACCGGCGACCCGGCCGCGATGCGGAGCTCCTTCGGAGGGGTGACCGCATGGCTGCTGAAGACGCTGGGGGACACACGGCTCGTCCAGCTCGGCACGCTGCTGGAGTACGCGCCGCCGCAGCCCGGCGAGTTGCTGACCGAGACCTCCCCGACGCGGCCGGACACCGAGCACGGGCGCATCAAACTCGCCGCCAGCGAGGCCGTGTTGGACGGAGCCGCCGACGCCGTGGTGCTCCGGCTGCCGAACGTCTGCGGGCCGGGCGCCCCGGAGGCCAGCCTGCCGGGCCGCGTGGCGGCACAACTGCGCGCCGGCACGGGCGTGCTGGAGCTGACCGCGCTGCGCACGGAGCGGGACTATGTGGACGTGCGGGACGTGGCCTCCGCCGTAGTGGCCGCGGCCGGCTCCGCGGTGACGGGCGTGGTGAACCTGGGCACGGGCACGCCGGTACCCGTCCGCTCCCTGGTCCAGGGGCTGATCCGGGCCGCCGGGCGGCCGGTGCGACTGGTGGAACGGGCTGCGCCCGATGGGCCGGTGCCGGGCGGACTGGTGTCCGCGACCGATCCCGCGAGGGCGCGGGCCGTACTGGGCTGGGGCGCCACCATTCCGCTGGAGCGGTCCCTGCGGGATCACTGGGCTGAGGTCCAGGGGGTCGCTGCCCCGGTCCCACCCTTTCGCCGTTTCTCGGGGGCTCCGCCCCGAACCCCGGTCCTCGAACTCCCCCAGCTACCGCTGGGAGGTGCCCCCAGGCCCGGCCGAAGTGCGGCCGCAGCCACATCAGTTCAGCCCGGCCCGAGTTTGAGGACAACGGGCACCAACACTCCTCGAACGGACCTGGAGCGGTACGCCACCACCACCTGTGAACCTTAGCCGTACCCCAACGATCCGACCCCTCCGGAGGAGACCCGGTGCAGGAACTGCTCACCATCCTGCTGCTCGTGGGCAGCGGAACGACCGCGGGCGTGCTCTTCGCCGTCGCCCTCAGCGTCGTCCCGGCGTTCGCCGCCCTGCCGCCCGAGCGCTACGTGGAGACCCACAAGCTCGTCGGATGCCGCTTCGACCACGTGATGCCCGCCGTCGTCCTGGCCTCGACGCTCATCGGCGCCTGGCAGGCCACCGAGGCCGCGGACACCACCGCCGCGACGCTGTTCGGCACGGCGGCCGCGTGCGGCCTCGCCGTCTCCGTGGTCTCCCAGCTGGGCAACGTGCCCATCAACCGGACGGTCAAGCGGCTGCCCGCAGGGCCCGTCCCCGACGGCTGGGACGACCCGCGCCGCCGCTGGCGCGCCTGGCACCTGCTCCGCACCTCGTGCGCCGTCGCCGCGCTCGTCCTCAACGCTTCCGCGGTCGTCCTGGCGACGGCCTGACACCACCAACTTCCTCAGAAAGAAGCCGCAATGACCTCCGCCACCGTTCTCCCCGACTCCGCCGGCCCGGTCGACGTCAAGCGCCTCGCCAACGCCTTCTGCCACGCCAAGCTGCTGCTGACCGCCGGGAAGCTCGGCCTGTTCGCCGCCCTGGAGGACCTCGGTACCGCCACCGAGCAGGAGCTCTCCGAGCGGCTGGGCCTGCACCCGCGGGCGTCCCGTGACTTCCTGTACGGGCTCGTGCTGCTCGGCCTGCTGGAGAAGGACGGCGACCGCTACGCCAACTCGGCCGCGGCGCGCCGCAGTCTGGTGCCGGGCGCGCCCGAGTACGTCGGCGGCTTCCTCGCCCGTGCCGACCGCATGCTGTACCCGGCGTGGGAGCAGCTGTCGGAGGCGGTCACCACCGGCCGCCCGCAGGCCGCGTCCGCGCAGGGCTCGTTCCTGGACATGCTGGGCGACCCGGTGCAGCGCGGCCCGTACCTCGCGATGATGGACTCGGCCAACAGCGCCGTGGCCCCGCACCTGGCCGGGGCGTTCCCGTGGGCGGACCACGGCACCCTGGTCGACGTCGGCGGCTGCCGCGGCAACCTGGCCTCCCGCCTGGTGCAGGCGCACCCGCACCTGACCGCCACCGTCTTCGACCTGCCCCCGATGGGCGACGCGCTGAGCGAGCACACCACCGCCCTCGGCACCGCGGACAAGGTGTCCTTCGTGCCCGGCGACTTCTTCGCGGACGGCGAACTGCCGCAGGGCGATGTGGTGATGATGGGCCACGTGCTGCACAACTGGTCGCCGGAGCAGCGCGCCGCGCTCGTCGCCAAGGCCTGGGACGCGGTGCGTCCGGGCGGTGCGCTGCTGGTGTACGACGCCATGCTCGACGACGAGCCGACGGACCTCGCCCGCATCCTGGTCAGCATCAACATGCTGCTGGTGACCGAGGGCGGCTCGGAGTACCCGGCGAGCGAGTGCCGCGGCTGGATGGAGGCGGCGGGCTGCACCGACGTGGAGGTGCTGCCGCTGGGCACCCACGACACGCTCGTGGTCGGACGCAAGCCGGCAGCATGACGACGATCGACAACCCGTCCGTCCTGCAGGTGTGGTGGGCCTCGCCGGACCTGGCGGGCCCCCGGCACGAACGGCTGCTGAACGAGGTGGAGCGCGGCCGGCTGGGCCGGTACCGGCGGCCCGCCGACCGGGCGCGCTTCCTGGCCGGCGTCGCGCTGAGCCGGCTCGCCCTGGGCGAGCTGCTGGGCATGCCGCCGGAGCGGGTCCCGCTGGTGCGCGAGTGCACCGACTGCGCGGGCCCGCACGGCAAGCCGCGGCTGCCGGGCGGCGAAGCGGAGCTGTCCGTCAGCCACTCCGGCGACCGGGTGGCCGTCGCGGTCGGCGGGCGGGCCCCGCTCGGCGTCGACGTGGAGGGCGTCCACGACCTCGGCGGCGACCACGAGGAGCTCGTGCACCGGGTCCTGGGGCCCGAGGAGCGGGAGGAGCTGCTGCAGCTGCCGCCGGAGGCGCGGGCGCGCGCCTTCTTCACCTGGTGGTCCCGCAAGGAGGCCCTGCTCAAGGCGGCCGGTACGGGCCTGCACACCCCCATGACCGAGCTGCGGGTCTCCCCGCCGCTGCCGGGCCGGGCCCCCGCGCTGCTCGCCTCCTCGGCCGCCGAAGTGTCCGCCGCGGACGCCGCGTTGTTCGCACTGTATCCGGGTGACGGCTACGTGGCCGCGCTCGCGGTGCTGGGCGGCGGGCCGGTGGGCGGGGTCGAGGAGCGCGATGCCCGGGATCTGCTGGATCTGTCGCCCGCGGGAGTCCGGACGGCCTGAGGAACTCACGGTTCCGGCCTAGCCGGGCTCCATCCCGTGTCCACCCCGGTGCCCGAGGCTGCGAGGAGCCGGGGGCGGTCCCCGGTCCCCGGCCGCCGTACCCGGCCCGGGAGGGAAGCCCGCAACCGCTGCACAGGCAAGGGGACTTGGTGGACAGCCTTACGACGGTCTTCACGACCGTGACCGACATGATCCGGCGGCACGCCGCACGGCACCCGGACCGACCGGCCCTCACCCACCTGCGCGCCCCCGGCCGCCGGCCCGAGGTGCTTGACTACGGGGACCTCGACCGCCGCGCCCGCGGCATCGCCGCCCGGCTGGCCCGCGAGACGGTGGCCGGCCCCGGCGAACGGATCCTGCTGGCCCACCCGCCGGGCCCCGGCTTCGCCGCCGCGTTCGCCGGCTGCCTCTACGCCGGGATGGTCCCCGTCCCCGCCCCGCTGCCCGGCGAGGTGCGGCGCGACACGGTCCGTCTCGCCGCCCTGATCGAGGACGCGGACATCCGCCTCGCCCTCACCGACCGCAGCGCCCAGCCCGAACTCGCCATGTGGCTGAGCACCAGCGGCTTCGGCCACATCGGCTGCCTCGCCGCCGACACCCCCGGCTTCGACGAGGCCCACGCCTGGACGCCGCCGCCCGCGGCCGCCCCCGAGGACCCGGCCTTCCTCCTCTACACCTCCGGCGCCACCGGCCGCCCCCGCGGCGTCCTCGTCTCGCACGGCAACGCCGCCGCCGGGCAGCGGGCCCTGCAGGAGCTTCTCGGCACCGACTCCGGTTCGGTGCTCGGCGGTTGGCTGCCGCCCTACCACGACCTCGGCCTCGCCGGCTTCCTGCTGCACACGCTGTGGCTCGGCGCCTCCGCCGTCTCCCTGGACCACACGGAGTTCGTCCGCGACCCGCTGCGCTGGCTGCAGATGATCGACACGTACGGCGTCACGGTCAGCGCCGCCCCCGGCTTCGCCTACGACCTGTGCGTCCGCGCCGTCGGCGAGGAGGAGCTCGCCGGCCTGGACCTGAGCCGCTGGAGCAGCGCCCTCGTCGGCGGCGAACCCCTGTCCGCCGCGACGCTGGCCGCCTTCACCCGGCACTTCGCCCCCACCGGCCTGCGCCCCGAGGCGCTGCTGCCCTGCTACGGCCTGGCCGAGGCCACCTGGCTGGTGGCCGGCGCCCGCCCCGGCACGGGCCCGCTGCTGCGCACCGTGGACGCGGTCGCCCTGGAACAGGGCGTGCTCCGCCCGGTGCCGGAGGGCGCGGGCGCGTACGAGGCCGGGGTGCGCACGCTCGTCGGCAGCGGCTTCGCCGCCGGGGCGGAGGTCCGGGTCGTGGACCCGCAGAGCCGCGCGGTGCTGCCGGACGGCTCGGTCGGCGAGATCTGGGTCCGCGGCGCGGGCGTCGCCGACGGCTACTGGGGCAGGCCCGCCGAGAGCCACGCCGTGTTCGGCGCGGCGACGGCGGACGGCGGGACGGGCTTCGTCCGCACCGGCGACATGGGTGCGGTGGAGGACGGCGAACTGTTCGTCCTGGGCCGCATGAAGGACGTGATGACGCTGTCCGGGCGCCGCGTCCACCCCGAGGACGTGGAGCGCACCGCCGCCGAGGCCAGCCCGCTGCTCGGCACGGGTGTCGCGTTCGCGGTCGAGGGCCAACTGGTGCTGGTCCAGGAGGTGTTGCACACCCCGGCGGACGCGGCCGCCCTGGCCGGGGAGCTGCAGACCCACCTGACGCGCACCCTCGGCGTCGACGCCGCCAACATCCTGCTGGCCCGCCCCGGTACGGTGCAGCGGACGACGAGCGGCAAGGCGCGCCGTTCGCTGATGCGCCAACTGCTCCTGGACGGCCGCATCGGCCACCGCTCCCTCCACCACCAGGTGCTGGAGCCGGAGATCGCGGCACTGCTGCCGGAGCGGCGTCGCCGCACGTGGGTGCGGGACCGGATGCCGGTGTTCTAAGAGGGACCCGCGCCCCGAAAGGGGCGCGGGGAACTGCGCGACCAGCCACAACCAGCCCGCAGCTACAAACCGGCCAGTTCCAGCGCGCGGGCAGCCGCGCGCACCGTCTCGACCTGCTGCTCCACAGTGGGGGCGAGCAACGTGAGCCCCAACACGGTCACCCCCGCCTCCGCGTACTCGGCCATGCGCAGGGCAATTCGTTCGGGCGTCCCGAGCAGCGCCGTCTGGTCGATGAACTCCAGCGGTACCGCCTTCGCCGCTCCCACGCGGTCGCCCGCGGCGCGCAGGCGGTGCACCTCGGCCGCCTGCTCCTCGAAGCCCATGCGCACGGCCAGCGCGTAGTAGATGCTCTTCTCCTTCGAGCCCAGCCCGAGGAAGTTGGCGTAGTAGTGCCGCAGCGGTTCGGCGGCCGTCTCCAGGTCGTCGCCCAGGCCGATGGAGATGGACGGCATCACCTCGAAGCCGTCCAGGCCGAGGCCCACGCGCTCGCGCCCGGTGCGCACGTGCGTGAGCGACTCGGCGATCCGCCACGGCGGCGCGAACACGCCGATCCAGCCGTCGGCGATCTCGCCGGCCAGCTCCAGGCTGCGCTTGCCGACACCGGCCAGCAGCACGGGGAGGTCCTTGCGCACGGCCGCCGCGATCAGGTGGGCCGCCTCGTCCGTGCCCTCCGGCGGCAGTCGGAAGTGCTTGCCGGGGTAGCGGACCGGCTCGCCGGTGAGGGCGAGGCGCACCACGTCCACGTACTCCCGCGTCCGCTCCAGCGGGCGCTCGAAGGGGACGCCGTACCAGCCGAGCGAGACGTCGGGGTTGGAGACGCCGAGGCCCAGCCGGAAGCGGCCGCCGGACAGCTGGTCCAGGGTGGCCGCGGTCAGGGCGGCCATCACCGGGGGGCGCCCCGGGATCTGCATCACGCCGGACGCGAGCCCGATCCGCTCGGTACGGGCGGCCACCGCCCCCAGGACGCTGACCGCGTCGGAGCGGAAGCCCTCGGGGACCAGCGCCATGGCGTAGCCCAGCTTTTCCGCCTCCACGGCGACCTCCACCGCGCCCTGGCGGTTGAGGAAGACACCGAGCCGCATGCGCCACCTCCTGTTGTGTTGGCGTGAGTTGTCCGTGACGAGTGTGCGGCCCCGCGATCGAGGATCGGCCGGGAGCAGCCCCACCGCCGCTGGAGCGTTGCTCCAGGGGCCGCGGCGACGCTGGGCGGCGGGTCCGCCGGATCGGTCGGCCGGACCGGAAGGGAGGACCTCGCCCGTGAAAGTCCTGTTCGCCACCTGGTCCATGCAGGGCCACTACAACCCGCTGGTGCCGCTGGGCTGGGCGCTGCGCGCCGCCGGGCACGAGGTGGTGGTGGCGTGCCATCCCTCCTTCGCGCCCACCGTGACGCAGGCCGGCCTGCCGGCCCTTCCGGCGGGGCCGGACGTGGACGTCCTGGAGGTGCTGAAGGGACGGCTGCGCAAGCGGAATTGGAAGGCGGGGCCCCCGGCCGAGGGCGCCCCCGACGCGCGCCGCCGGCTGCTCGGGCTGCGCATCGGCGTGGACAGCGCCGACGCCATGGCCGACGACGTCCTCGCCTTCGCCCGCTCCTGGCGGCCCGACCTGGTGGTCTTCGAACCCAATGCGTTCGTCGGCCCGTTGGCCGCCACCCTGCTCGGCATCCCGTCCGTGCGCCTGCTGTGGACCGTCGACTTCACCGCCCGGCTCGGCGAGCTGGAGGCGGAGCTGATGGAGCCCATGGCGTCCCGGTTCGGGCTGACGACCATCGGCGCGCTGGGCACCATCACGCTCGACCCCTGCCCGCCGCGCCTCCAGGTCGCCGACGACCTCCCCCGCCACCCCGTCCGCTACGTCCCCTACAACGGCCCCGCCGTGCTGCCGGACTGGCTCCGCGAACCGCCCTCCCGGCCGCGCGTCTGCGTCACCTGGGGCACCTCCCTCGACGGGCTCGGCCTGGACCACATGGTGCTGGCCCCGCGCGTCGTCGAGGCCCTGGCAGGGCTGGACGTGGAGACCGTCGTCGCGGTGACCGACCGGCAGCGCGGCCTCTTCCCCGACCCCCCGGCCAACGTCCGCCACATCGGCCCCGTCCCGCTGCAGCCGCTGCTCGCGACCTGCGACGCGGTCGTCCAGCAGGGCGGCGGCGGCACCACCATGACCGCGCTGGCCGCGGGCGTTCCGCAGCTCGTCGTGCCGCACATGCCCGACCAGATCTTCAACGCCCGCCATCTGGAGGCCACCGGCGCCTCCCGCACCCTCACCGCCGACGAGGCCACCGTCGACGCCCTGCGGATCGCCGTGCACGCCCTGCTGACCGACCCCGGGCACCGGGACGCGGCCGCCGGGCTGCGCGCCGAGTCCGACGCGCGGCCCACGCCCGCGCAGACCGTGGCCCTGCTCGAACGCCTCGCCCGCGACGGCAGCCTCCCCGAACCGTCCTCGAACTCCTCCCGGTGACCGCCATGTCGACCACTCCTGACGTCTCCCTCGACGTCGACGGGTACCTGCGCCGCCTGGGCCTCGGCCCGTCCGGCGCCCCGTCCGTCGCGAACCTCGCCCTCCTGCACGCCGCCCACGTCGAGAACGTGCCCTTCCAGACCCTGGAACGGGCCCACGACGTCGACCCGTACGCCGCCGCCGGCCGCATCGCCCGCGCCGGCCTCGGCGGCGTCTGCTACCAGCTCAACGGCGCGTTCAGCCTGCTGCTGGACGCCCTCGGCTACCGCGTGACGCTGCACTCCGCCGCCATCGAGAGCGGCTGGGCCAGCGGACCGGTGAGCCCCGACGACTCCCACAACGTGCTGCTCGTCCACGACCTGCCGACGGCCGAGAACCCGGGCGGGACCTGGATCCTGGACGTCGGCTCGGGCGAGGGCTTCCACCGCCCGCTGCCGCTCGTCGCCGGCACCCACCGCATCGGCGACGCCGTGTACCTGCTGCGCCCTTCGGACACCGCGGGCGGCGACTGGCGCATCGACTACGACCCCGACGAGTCGTGCCGGGGCGTCGACTTCACCGTCCGCACCTCCCGGTGGGAGGACTTCGGTACGCCGTATCTCACGCTGGCCGACGGGCCGATGACCGTCTTCTTCCTCTACGGGTGGGTGAAGCGGCACCACGCCGACGGGTTCGACGAGGTGATCGGCTGCCAGTTCACGCGGTACGCCGCGGGCGCCGGCCGTGAGGTGCGGACGCTGGCTTCTGCCGAGGAATGGCTTGCCGTCCTGGACGAGGTGTTCGGCGTGACTCCTTCGGAGGGTGCCGCTCAGTGGGAGCGGGTGCACGACAACTGGACGCGGCAGAACTTGCGTTCGCTGATTTACCCCGAAAGCTGATCCTGCTTTTTCGGCTGCAGGCCGGTTGTGGCTGGTCGCGCCCGCGCGGCGGAGCCGCATATCGAAACAGCCCCGCGCCCCTTACGGGGCGCCCCCGCCCCGTATTGGAAGGCCTCACCCATGACCCTCCCCTCCATAGCCGACTGCGTGATACTCCCCACCGCCGCCTACGTGGTGCCCGCCCCGGGTCATACTCCCGACGAGGCCCGGCGGGCCCTCGCGCCGCTGCCCGCCGTGGCCGTGCGGCGCATTCCGCGCCGGGGCGACGGGAATCCGGACCTCGACGCCCTGCGTGCGCTCCCCGTCCTCGCCGAGGACCCGGAGCGCATCGGGTACGCCCCGGCCGCCACGGCCCTCGGCCGGTTCGCGCCGCTCGACCTCGACGCGCCCGTACTCACCGCGGCCGCCGTCGACTTGACGCCCGCCGACCCGGCTCCGTCGGCCCTGCGCACCGGTCCCGCGCTGCTCTCCGGGGACGTCGACGTGTCGACCGTCACCGAGGCGCTGCTCGCCGCCGCCGAGCGGCACGCCGTGCACGGTGTGCGCGTCATCGCGCCGGGCACCGACGCCTACCGCAGCTACCCCGAACTGCTCGACGAGGCACGCCGGGTGCTCGGCGGGCTGCACGAGCGCGGCCTGCGCGCGGGCGACAGCGCCGTGCTGCTCGTCCCCTCGCTCGACGACTACGTCCTCGCCGTCTGGGCCTGCCTCCTCGGCGGCATCCGGCTGCTCACCGCCGGCATCCCCGACGGCTGGACCACCCGCGGGCCCGTGCTCGACCGCCTGGTGCACGCCTGGCAGCAGCTCGGCCACCCGCTCGTGATCACCGACGACGCCGAGGCCGAGGGCCTCGCCGGCCTGCACACGCTCTACGGCACCGCCCCGCTGCGCACCGCCCCCGTCTCCGAACTCCGGCGCAGTGCACCGGTGTCCGCGGTCCACCCGGCCGCGCCGGACGACACCGCCGTGCTCGTCATGTCCTCCGGCAGCACCGGCGCCCCCAAGCTCGTGCAGGTCACGCACCGGGCCATCGTGGACAACGCCTGCGCCGCGCGCGACGCGGGCCTGATCCGGCCCGGCGAGATCTCCTTCAACTGGCTGCCGTTCGACCACGCGCCGCCGCTGGTGATGTACCTGCTGCGGGACGCCGTGCTCGGCTGCACCGGTATCCACTCGCCCACCGGCTGGATCGCCGAACAGCCGCTGCGCTGGCTGGACATCCTCCAGCAGTACCGCGTGGAGCACACATGGGCGGCCAACTTCGGCTACCGCCTCGTCGCCGACGCGCTGCGCGCCGCCCCGGAGCGCAGCTGGGACCTGTCCGCGGTGCGCACCGTCCTCAACGCGGGCGAGCAGTGCACCGCGCCCGTCGTGGACGCGTTTCTGGAGCGCACCGCCCCGTTCGGGCTGCGCCGCACCGCGATGATCCACGCGTGGGGCATGGCCGAGACCGCCACCGGCATCTGCTACAAGTTCTACGCCGAGCAGGGCAGCGTGCTGCGGGTCCTGAAGGCCACGCTGGACGGCGCGTTGCGGCTCGCGCCCGAGGGCACCCCGGAGGCGGAGGCCTCCGAGTTCCTCAGCATGGGCCCGGCCGCGCACGGTGCACAGGTCCGGGTCGTCGACGACTCCGGGCGCGTGGTGCCCGAGGGCGTGATCGGCGCCTTCCAGGTGCAGGCGGACCGGGTCACCCCCGGCTACCTGGACAACCCGGAGGCCAACGCCGAGGCGTTCCCCGGCGGCGGCTGGTTCGACACCGGCGACCAGGCGTTCCTGTGGGACGGCGAGGTCGTCATCACCGGCCGTGCCAAGGAGCTCATCAACGTCAACGGCAACAAATACTTCTGCCACGAGATCGAGGAACTGTGCGGCCGCGTCGAGGGCGTGGCGAGCGGCTGGGCCGCGGCGTGCGGCGTGCCCGACCCGGTCAGCGGCAGCGAGGTCCTCGCGGTCTTCTTCGTGCCGGAGGGACCGGAGGACGAGCCGGCGGTGATCGCCGAGCGCATCCGGGAGGCGGTGGGGGCGGCTGTGCGCCTGCCCGTCACCCATGCCGTCCCGCTGACGACCGCCGACTTCCCGCGCACCACCAGCGGCAAGGTCCAACGGCGCAGGCTCGTCGCCCGGTTCACGGCCGGCGACTTCGAGGAGGCCCTGCGCAGCACGGGCGGCGGCACCGGGACCGAAGTGCCGGACTGCCTGTACGCGCAGGAGTGGGAGCCGGTGGAGGCGCCTTCGGAGTGTGCCGCTCTGGACGGCACGGTGCTGGTGCTGGCCGACGATCTGGGGCTGGCCGAACAGCTGGCCGCGGACGCGGTGTTGGTCCGGCCGGGGACCGGCTTCGCCGTGACGGCGGACGGCTACCGCCTGGACCCGGCCTCGGCCGACGACTGGGCCTCGCTGGCCCGTTCCCTGCACGAGTCCGGCAAGGAGCCCCGCACCCTGCTCCAGCTGTGGAGCTACCTGGAGACGCCGGACGCGTCGAATGCGCGTGAGGCGAACGAGCGCTGCGGCACGTATTTCGCGGCGGCCTGCGCCCAACTCGCCCTCCCCGCCCAGGTGATCACCGTCAGCCGCGGCCTGCACCGCATCACGGGCCACGAGGACGTCTGCTACCCCGCCTCCCTCTCGTCCGCCATCGCGGGCGTCCTGGCCCAGGAACACCCGGACGTGCGCGTGCGGCAGGTGGACCTGCAGGGACTCCCGGCCGCCGAGGCCGCGGAGGCGCTGCGCGCCGCCCTCGCCGTGGACGCGGGCAACGTGGCCTGGCGCGACGGCCGCCCGTACGTGCCCGTCCTGGCCCCCGTGGCCGAGGACCCGCGCCCCGCGGACGCGCTGCGCCGCGGCGGCCGCTACCTGGTGACGGGCGGCACCGGCGGCGTCGGCCGGGCCCTGCTCGGCGAACTGGCCGAGCGCTACGGCCTGTCGCTCGCGGTCGTCGGCCGCAGGCCCGCGGCCGAGGCCGGCGAGCAGGGGCCCGTGTTCTACCGCAGCGCCGATGTCACCGACGCCGCCGCCCTGCACACGGCCGTCGCCGAGGCCGAGGCCCACTGGGGCGCCCCGCTGGACGGCGTCCTGCACCTCGCCGACTCCTACGGCTTCCGCCTGCTGGCGGAAGAGACCCCGGAGCACTGGCGGCAGGCGGTGGCCGCGAAGACGGCCGGCACGCTGCACCTGGCGGAGCTGTGCCGGCAGCGGCCCGGCGCCCACCTGGTCGTCTTCACGTCCCTGGTCGGCCAGCTCGGATCGGCGGGTTGCGCGGCCTACAGCGCCGGCAACGCCTACGCCGATGCCCTCGGTGAGCACCTGCGGCTGTCCGGCGTGCCGGTGCACACGCTGGCGTGGGGCCTGTGGAAGGAGACGGGCCTCAACCGCGACAACCCGTACGAGGCCGCAGTGCGCCGCCGCGGCGTCCTGTCCCTCGCCCCCGCGGAGGCCGCCGTCCTGGCCCGCGTGGCGCTGCGGCTGCCGCCGGGCGCCTACTGCGTGGGTCTCGACGGCACGTCGGAGGAGCTGCGGGGGAGGGTCCGGTCGCTGGACGGCCTGGCCCTGGAGGTGCCGTACCTGCTGACCGGGGACGCGCCCGCCGAGGTGACCGACGTGTTCGGCCGCCCGGTGCAGGTACAGCCGGCGGCGCGCCCGGCGGAGGCCGGCGCACAGGAAGCGGTGGACGTCCCCGCGGACCTCCTGCAGACCGTCCGCGAGGTCTTCGAGTCGATCGCCGGGGTCCCGGTGCCGGGGGACACCCCCCTCTTCCGGGTCGGCCTGAGCTCGATCCAGATGCTCCAGGCCCACGCCCGCCTGGAGGCGGCCCTGGGCCTGGGCTTCGAGCGCAGCGCCCTGTTCCGGAACCCGACGGTGCCGGCTCTGGCGCGGCACCTGGCGGGGGTGCGGTAGCGCTCCGCGGGGAGTCGAGCGTTTCGTCTGCGGGCGCGTCGTGGCTGGTCGCGCAGTTCCCCGCGCCCCTGCGGGGCGCGGGACCGCTTGGCTCGTCGACATGCGGGATCGCCTGCGCCGGGGGAGGCTGAGCCTGTTCCCCGCTTGATCACCGACTCAGCAGGAGGTGTTCCATGAGGCGCAGGCACTCCGCAGGGGTCGCTGTAGCCACTCTCGCCGTTCTGTTCGCCGGAACGGGAGCCGAATCGGCCCATGCCGAGGGCGCCCACGTCAGGAAGCCGCCCACCAAGGGCCGCATCAAGGCTCTGTTCGACCGCTGGAATGCAGCCCTGGCCACCGGCGATGCGAACCGCGTCGCGGACCTCTACGCCCGCGATGCCGTGCTGTTGCCGACCGTCTCCGCCCAGATCCGCACTACGCGGGCGGAGAGGGTCGACTACTTCAAGCACTTTCTGGAGAACAAGCCGGTCGGCCGCATCCAGAAACGCTTCATCAACATCCTGGGCCGCAACAGCGCCGTCGACACCGGCCTTTACGAGTTCACGCTGACCAACAAGGACGGCAGCAAGTCCAAGGTCGACGCCCGCTACACGTTCGTCTACGAGCGGCGCCACGGCAAATGGCTCATCCTCAACCACCATTCGTCGGCGGTGCCGGCAGGGTGACGAAAGGCCCCGGGGACTTTTCATGTCCCCGGGGCCTCACGTCGGTTGGCCGCGGGCTCACTCCACCCAGCGGCCGTCCCGCATGACCAGCCGGTCGCGCATCTCCGACAGGCTGCGCCACGCCAGGATCCGCTGCGGCCTGAGGCGTACGCCGATCACGCCCGGCACCCGGCGCGGGTCCATCGGGAGCGAGGAGAAGAGGGCGGAGGTGCGCTCGTCGGCCTCCTCCGGCTCGATGAACTCCGGTGCCGCGTCGACGAGTACGACGTCCCGCGCCGTGCCCAGCGCGATCCGCGCCGGGCCGCCGCCCTGCAGGTTGCGCACCGTGCGGCTCGTGCGC
The DNA here is from genome assembly GCF_058146165.1 of Streptomyces sp. AM25. Classification (NCBI taxonomy): domain Bacteria; kingdom Bacillati; phylum Actinomycetota; class Actinomycetes; order Kitasatosporales; family Streptomycetaceae; genus Streptomyces; species Streptomyces sp. AM25. The sequence continues at coordinate 278,015 of NZ_JBKIWN010000014.1, forward strand.
CGCGTCAGGATCGTCAGGCACTCGCCGTCCCACGCGTACGCGAAGGGCACGAGGTGCGGGCGGTCCGCGTCCGCGGAGGCGAGCCAGAGGTGGCGCTCGGTCTCCAGGAGGGCCAGGACGTCCTCCCGGCGCTGGGCGACGGTGCGCGGGGGTTCGGCGGGGGTCGGCATCATGACGTGCTCCGGGTGCGGGTGAGGCGTTCGAGGGCGGGGACGGCGGACAGCGGTGCGGGCTGGGCCTGCATCTCGTCGCGCAGGCGGGCGGCGGCGTCGCGGTGGACGTCGCCCTCGACGAGCGCGGACAGGGCCCGGGCGATGGCGGGGACCAGGTCGTCGACCGTGCCCGGGCGCAGCACCAGGCCCGCGCCCGTCGCCGCCACCCGCTCCGCCGTGAAGATCTGGTCCGGCAGCTGCGGCAGCACGAGCTGCGGCACCCCGGCGGCCGCGGCCGCCAGCGTGGTGCCGATGCCGCCCTGGTGCACGACGGCCTCGCAGGCCGGGAGGAGGAGGTGCAGGGCCAGGGATTCCACCACGCGCACCCCCTCCGGGACGTCGCCCAGCGCCTCCCGGTCCTTCGGGTCCAGGGCCACCACGATCTCCGCGTCCAGGGCGCGGGCGGCCTCCACGACCACCGGCGGCAGGAACCGCTGGTTGCCCTTGAGCGCCGTCGTCGTGCGGCCGAAGGTGACGCAGATGCGGCGCCGGCTGCCCGGCGGCCGCGGGGGGCGCAGCCAGTCGGGGAGGACGGCCGGGCCGTTGTACGGGACGTGGCGGATGCGGACGCGCTCGACCTCCGCGGGGACCTGCATGCTCGGCGGGCAGGGGTCGACGGTGAGGTCGCCCAGGACGTTCACCCCGGGGAGGCCGAGACGGCGTGCCGTCGTCGCCAGCAACTCCGGCATGAGCCCGTGCACCTGGTACGTCAGGTCGACGCCGTGCAGGTGGCGCACCGCGGGAATCCCCAGCACCGCCGCCGCCAACGGGCCCGCGTAGCTGGTGGGTTCGTACAGGATCACGTCCGGGCGCCACGAGCGGCCCAGCGCGATCACGTCGTCCACCATGGCGTCGGCCCGGTCGGCGAAGATGCCGAAGACGCGGGAGACCTTCTCCCGTTCCGCGGGGCTGAACCGCTCGGCGCCCGCGCCCGGCGGCGGCGCCTCGGGGACGCCGGTGTGGTCGAGGCCGCGCAGCCGGCGGCGGTGCAGCTCCGCGTGGTCCAGGTCCTCGCCCGCGGCGGCGAAGACCATCCCGGAGCCGGTGACGGCAGGGGCCAGCGCGGGCTGGCTGGCCACGCACACCTCGTGGCCTTCGGCGCGCAGCGCCCACAGGGTGGGCACCAGCGGCATGTAGTGCGAGGGCCACGCCCAGGTGACGACGAGGACGCGCATCAGTGCTCGTCCCCCCACGTGACCGGGACCTCCAGGAAGCCCTCCAGCAGGGCGCCCTCCTGGCGGCGCAGTTCGCCGGCGGGGACGGCGAGCCGCAGGTCCGGGAAGCGGCGCAGCAGGGCCTCGACGGCGATGGCCAGCTGTACACGGGCCAGGGTGGCGCCGATGCAGAAGTGCGGGCCGAGGCTGAGCGTGAGGTTGGGGTCCGTCCTGGTGATGTCGAAGGTGCCGGGGTCGGCGAAGACCGAGGGGTCCTGGTTGGCGGAGTCGACTGCCGGGATGACGCTGCTGCCGGCGGGGACGACGGCGCCGCTGGGCAGTTCGACGTCCTCGGTGGCGTAGCGCAGCATGGAGACGGACGAGCCGACCAGCTTCCAGCGCAGGGCCTCCTCGACGGCCTGCGGCACGAGCGACCAGTCGGCGCGCAGCTTCTGCAGCTGCTCGGGGTGGCTGAGCAGCATGGCGACGGTGCCGGCGAGCTGGGTGGCGGTGGTCTCGTAGCCGACGAGCAGCAGCAGGCGGGCCCACCAGTGGAGTTCGTACTCGGTGAGGGTGCCGTCCTCCTCGTCGCCGACCCTGATCATGTCGCTGATGAGGTCGTCGCCGGGCTGTTCGCGCTTGGCGGCGACGAGTTCTGCGATGTAGCCGCTCATCTCCTGCATGGCGGTGCGGATCTCGGGGCCGGTGAAGCGGCTCACGGAGAGGAAGGCGTCGGTCCAGCCGCGGAAGCGGTCCATGTCCTGCTCGGGGACGCCGAGGAGGGTGGTGATGACGCGGATGGGGAGGGGGAAGGCGAGTGCCTCGCACAGGTCGACGGGGCCGCTCTGCGACTCCATCGCGTCCAGCAGTTCGTCCACAGTGCTGTGGACGAACGGGCGCAGCTTCTCGACGCGGGCGGGGGAGAAGGCCCGCATGACCAGGCGCCGCACCCGGGTGTGCTCCGGCGGGTCCGGGTCCATCCGGCTGTCCTGGAACATGCTGTTGCCCTTGGCGATGCGGGCGGCGCCGGGCCGGTTGAGGTTGCGGCTGATGCGCTGGTCGACCAGCAGGGCGCGGACGTCCTGGTACCGGGTGACCAGCAGCGCGTCGTCGCCGCTGGGCAGGGTGACCGGGACGACGGGCTCGTCCCGGACACCGGCCAGTTCGAGGGGCTGTTCCAGCGCCGCCGGGCGGTGGAAGGGGTACGGGCAGCGCCCGGTGGCGGTGGTCATGGCGTGACTTTCCTTGTCGTGGCCGGTCACCAGGTGACCGGCACCTCCTCGAAGCTCTGGAAGAACGCGTCGTCCTTGCGCCGCAGGTGCTGCGGGCAGGCGGCCAGGCGCAGGTCCGGGAAGCGGCGCAGCAGCCGCTCGATGCCGACCTGGAGCTCGACCCGGGCCAGCGGGGCGCCCAGGCAGAAGTGGCGTCCGGTGCTGAAGGTGAGCTGGCGCGGCCCGGAGCGGGCGATGTCGAGTTCGGCGGGGCAGGCGAAGGCCTCCCCGTCGGTGTTGCCGGCCTCCAGGGCCGGGATGATGCTCGAACCCTGCGCGATGTGCGTGCCGTTGAGGTCGATGTCCTCGGTCACGTAGCGCAGCATCGACAGCGACGAGCCGACGACCTGGAGGCGCAGCAGCTCCTCCACGGCCTGCGGGACGAGCGTCCAGTCGGCGCGCAGCTTCGCCTGCTGCTCCTCGTGCGTGAGCAGCAGGACGGTGCCGCCGGAGAGCTGGCTGGCGGTGGTCTCGTAGCCGGCGAGCAGCAGCAGCGTGCACCACCAGTGCAGTTCGTCGTCGGTGAGCCGCCCGTCGTCCTCGTCCCGGACCGCGATGAGGTCGGTAATGAGGTCGTCGCCGGGCTGTTCGCGCTTGGCGGCGATGAGTTCGCGCATGTAGTCCCACGGCGGGGCGCTGGTGTCGCCGAACTGCTCGCGGTCCTCGGCGGGTACGCCGAGGAGTTCGCAGATGACCTGCACGGTGAGGGGGAAGGAGTACGCCTCGTTGAGGTCGACGGGACCGCCCTCGGCGGCCATGGCGTCGAGCAGTCCGTCGGCGATCTCGACGATGCGCGGGCGCAGCTTCTCGACGCGCGCGGCGGTGAACTCCTTGTTGATGAGCTTGCGGACTCGGGCGTGGCCGCCGGGCCGGGCCGGGACCTTCTTCTGGAAGACCTTGTCCTTCTTGGCGGTCATCCGGGCCATGCCCGGCCGGTTGCGGTCCTTGCTGACGCGGGGGTCGGCGAGCAGGGCGCGGATGTCCTCGTAGCGGGTGAGCAGCAGCGCCTCGTCCCCGCTCGGCAGGGTCACCGGCATGACGGGGCACTGGTGCACGGTGGCCAGTTCCTCGGGCTGCCCGGTGGCCGAGGGCCAGGCGAAGGGGTAGTCGAGCGGGGTCGTCATGGGGGTCTCCGGTCTGATCTGCCCGCGCCCCGAAGGGGCGCGGGGCGGTCACATATGCGGCTCCGCCGCGTGGGCGCGATCAGCCACGACGCACCCGCAGCCGACGCACTGCACCTACCGCGAACCGTCAGAACACCGGCCGCGCTTCGACGATCGCGTGCGGCGGCGCCGTCTCCGTGACGGCGACGAGCTCGAAACCGGCCTCGGCCAGCAGCTCGCGCCACTGCTGCTCGCTGCGCTCCTTGCCGCCCAGGCTGACGCCCATGGCGATGTCCATGGCCTTGCTGAAGTGCCAGCCGTCACCGGCCGGGACGACGGCCTCGACGATGAGGACGCGCGCATCGGCATTGCCGTCCATCGCAGCGCGGATGTTGCGCAGGATGCGGATGCTGTCCTCGTCGTTCCAGTCGTGCAGGATCGCCTTGAGGACGTACGCGTCGCAGCCGCCCGGAACCGACCGGAAGAAGTCGCCGACGACGCACTCGGCGCGCTCGGCCACACCGGCGGCCTCCAGCACGGGCGCGGCGCCCTGGACGGCCGACGCCTGGTCGAAGAGCAGGCCCTGCACCTCGGGGTGGGCGCCCAGGATCGCGGAGAGCAGCCGGCCCTGGCCGCCGCCGATGTCGGCGACCTTGCCGAAGCGGCCGAAGTCGAAGACCTCGGCGGCGCGGATGGCCTTCTCGCTGACGCCGGTCATGGCGCGGTGGAAGGTCTGCGCCCACTCCGGGTGCTGCTCCATGTACGGGAACCAGCCCTGGCCGCCACGGTACTTGGGGCCGGTGGGCTCGCCGGTGCGCAGGGTGTCGACGGCGTCGCCGAAGCAGTTCCAGATGCTGGTCTCGCCGTACATGGCGGCCAGGTCGCGCAGCGAGCCGGGGACGTCGGTGCGCAGCAGCTCGCCCATCGGGGTCAGGCCGTAGACGCCGTCCGCGGTCTCGGTGAAGACGCCCGCGGAACCGGCGGCGCGCAGGAAGCGGTAGAGCATGTCGGCGTCCATGCCGGTCGCCGCGGCCAGCTCGGTCACCGGGCGGGGGCCGTCCGCGAGCAGGTCGGCCACGTCGATGCGCGCCAGCGTGCAGACCGCGGCGGCGACCATCTTGCCGCCGAGCAGCTGCAGCATCTGCTGGTGCGGGTTGCCGGTCGCGGTGACTGCCGGCTGGGCGCTGTCCTGGGTGACGGTCATGTCCTGAGCTCCTCGTGGGTTCTGCCTCGGTGGCGGCTCGATGCTGGGCCCGGGCCCTCGAACGCCGCTCGGCCGGCGCTCGGCCCGCGCCCCGGAAACCGCTCCGGCACCCGAGCCGCGGTCCACCGACGCTCGATCCCGCCGGGTGACGATCTCGGGGCAACGGCGAAGGGAGAAAACCGTCATGGCGCACCGCACGCTGATCGTCGCCCGGCTGGACCCGGCTCACGAGGGGCAGGTGGCCGAGCAGTTCGCCAGGTCCGACAGCAGCGACCTGCCCCACCTGGTGGGCGTGTCCCGGCGGACCCTGTTCGGCTACCAGGGCCTGTACTTCCACCTCATCGAGGCCGAGCAGGACATCCGCCCCGGCCTGGCGCAGGTCCGCGAACACCCGCTGTTCCAGGAGGTCAACCGGGGCCTGGAGCCGTTCGTGAAGCCCTACGACCCGTCCTGGCGGGAGCCCGCCGACGCCATGGCCCGGACCTTCTACAGCTGGTCCGCGTGAGCAGTCGACCGCCGTCCGTACAAGCTGTTCAAGGAGCATCGATGACCGCCAAGGTGGCCCTCGCCGACATCGCCCCCAACCGCCGCCGCGGCGGCGACGTCCGGGTCGTCCTCGGGCCGCAGACCGCCGGAGCCACCTCGGGCTTCCTGGGCGTGCTGGCGCTGGAGCCGGGCGAGTCCGTCTCCGAGCACTACCACCCGTACTCGGAGGAGTTCCTGTACGTGACCCGGGGCGCGCTGACCGTGCTGCTCGACGGGGAAGCGGTGGAACTGGGCACGGACGAGGGCCTGTTGGTGCCCATCGGGGTCCGGCACCGGGTGGAGAACCGCAGCGGCGCCGCGGCCACGGCCGTCTTCCAGCTCGGCCCGCTGGCCCCGCACCCGTCCATGGGCCACGTCGACACCGAGCCGCTGCCCGGCGCCGACGAGCCGCACCCCGGCATCGGTGGTCCCGAAGGCTGCCCGGCAGGAGCGCACTCATGAGCACCGGACGCCGCACGGCGGCCATCACCGGCATCGGCGCCGTCGCCCCCGGCGGCACCGGCACCGCCGCCTACTGGGACCTGCTCACCGCCGGCCGCACCGCGACCCGCCCCATCACCCTCTTCGACACCACGGGCTTCCGCTCCCGCATCGCCGCCGAGTGCGACTTCGACCCGCTCGCCGCGGGCCTGGACGCGGCCGAGGCGGACCGGCTCGACCGCTCCGCGCAGTTCGCGCTGGCCGCGGCCCGCGAGGCCATGGCCGACAGCGGGCTGTCCTTCGGCGCCCTGGACCCCGGTCGCACCGCCACCTCCATCGGCACCGCCGTGGGCTGCACCGCGGCCCTGGAGGAGAACTACGTCAAGGTCAGTGCGGGCGGCGGTAGTTGGCGCGTCGACCCGACGCCCCCGAACCCGTACCTCTACGACCACCTGGTGCCCAGCAGCATCGCCGCCGAGGTCGCCCGCGCCGCGGGCGCCGAGGGCCCGGCCGCCGTGGTCTCCACCGGCTGCACCTCCGGCATCGACGCCGTCGCCCACGGCATGCGGCTGATCGAGGAGGGCGTCGCCGACATCGTGATCGCCGGTGCCACCGAGGCGCCCGTCTCGCCGATCAGCGTCGCCTGCTTCGACACCATCAAGGCCACCTCGGCCAACAACGACGACCCGGCGCACGCCTCCCGGCCGTTCGACGCCCGCCGCGACGGCTTCGTCATCGGCGAGGGCTCGGCCGTGTTCGTCCTGGAGGAGGCCGGCGCCGCGCGCCGCCGCGGCGCCCGCGTCTACGCCGAGCTCGCCGGCTACGCGGGGCGCGGCAACGCCTTCCACATGACCGGACTGCGCCCGGACGGGCGCGAGATGGCCGAGGCCGTCGACGTGGCGATGCGCCGCGCCGGGGTGAACCCCGAGGACATCGACTACATCAACGCGCACGGCTCCGGCACCAAGCAGAACGACCGCCACGAGACGGCCGCGTTCAAGCGCAGCCTCGGCGAGCGCGCCTACCGGGTGCCGGTCAGCTCCGTGAAGTCGATGATCGGCCACTCGCTGGGCGCCATCGGCGCGCTGGAGATCGCCGCCTGCGCGCTGGCGATCGAGCACGGCGTGGTGCCGCCCACCGCCAACCTGGAGGTCCCCGACCCGGAGTGCGACCTCGACTACGTCCCCCGCACCGCGCGCGAGCAGCGCCTCGACGTGGTGCTGACCGTCGGCAGCGGCTTCGGCGGCTTCCAGAGCGCCATGCTGCTCGCCCGTCCCGGCGAGGTGACCCGATGACCGCCCGCGCACTGATCACCGGAATCGGCGCGATCGCCGCCAACGGCCCGGACACCGAGGAGTGGTGGCGGGCCACGCTGGAGGGCCGCAGCGGCCTGTCCCGGATCACCGGCTTCGACACCACCGGCTACCCGGCCGTCGTGGCCGGCACCGTCGACGGCTTCACCGCCGCCGGGACCATCCCCGGCCGGCTCGCCGTGCAGACCGACCGCTGGACCCACTTCGGCCTGGCCGCCGCCGAACTCGCCTTCGCCGACGCCGGGATGGACCCGAAGGAGCTGCCGGACTACCACCTGGGCGTGGTCACCGGAAGCTCCTCCGGCGGCAACGCGTTCGGGCAGCGCGAGATCGAGAAGCTGTGGTCCCGCGGGCCGCAGGCGGTCGGCGCCTACCAGTCCATCGCCTGGTTCTACGCCGCGACCACCGGCCAGCTGTCCATCCGCAACGGCGGCCGCGGCCCCTGCGGGGTCCTGGTCTCCGAGCAGGCCGCGGGTCTCGACGCGCTCGCCCAGGCCCGCCGGACGCTCGCCGACGGCGACGCCCGCGCGGTGCTCACCGGCGGCACCGAGGCCCCGCTGTCCCCGTACGCCCTGGTCTGCCAGGGCGCGAGCGGAAACCTGTCGGCCGAGCCCGAACCGGCCCGCGCCTACCGGCCGTTCGCCGCGGACGCCACCGGCTGGGTGCCCGGCGAGGGCGGCGCGATCCTCCTCGTCGAGGACGAGCGTGCCGCCGCCGAGCGCGGCGCGGAGAAGGTCTACGGGTACCTCGCCGGGTACGCGGCCACCTTCGACCCGGCGCCCGGCACCGGCCGCCCGCCGGGCCTGGCCCGCGCGATCCGGCAGGCCCTGGCCGACGCCGGGCTGCAACCCGCCGACGTGGACGCGGTGTTCGCCGACGCGGCCGGGGTGCCCGAGCTGGACCGGGCCGAGTCCGCCGCGCTCGCCGAGGTCTTCGGCCCCGGCGGGGTGCCGGTCACCGCGCCCAAGTCCATGACCGGCCGGCTCTACGCGGGCGGCGGCTCCCTGGACGCCGCGGCCGCGCTGCTGGCCCTGCGCGACCAGGTGCTGCCGCCCACTGCCGGGACCGGCGAGCCGGATCCGGCGCACCGCATCGACCTGGTGACGGACCGGCCCCGCGAGGCCCGGCTGCGCACCGTCCTGGTGCTCGCCCGCGGCACCGGCGGCTTCAACTCCGCCGTGGTGCTGCGCGCCACCGAGAACTGATGGAAGGGATCACGATGAACGACTTCACCCTCGACGACCTCCGCGGCGTCCTGAACCAGGCCGCCGGCGAGGACGGCTCCTTCACCTTCGGTGACGCGGATGCCGGTCTCACCTACGGGGAGCTCGGCTACGACTCCCTGGTGCTGCTGGAGGCCGCCGCCGTCATCTCCGCCACCTGGGGCGTACAGGTCCCGGACGAGGCCGTCGACGTCGCCGCCACCCCGCGCGGCACCGTCGAGCTGGTCCGCGGCATGCGCGTGGCGGTGCCGGCATGAGCGGCCACACGGACAACCGGATCGTCATCGACGCGCCGGTCGACCTGGTCTGGCGCATGACGAACGACGTGGCCTCGTGGCCGCAGCTGTTCACCGAGTACGCCGCCGCGGAGATCCTGGAGCAGACCGAGGTCATGGTCCGCTTCCGGCTCACCAAGCACCCCGACGAGAACGGCAAGGTCTGGAGCTGGGTCTCCGAGCGGCACCTGGACGCCGAGGCCCGCGAGGTCCTCGCGCACCGCGTGGAGACCGGCCCGTTCGCGTTCATGCGCATCCGCTGGTCCTACCGCGAGGTCGAGGGCGGCACCGAGATGCGCTGGGTGCAGCACTTCGGCATGAAGCCCACGGCCCCCGTGGACGACGCGGAGATGACGCGCCGCATCGACGCCGGCACCGCCGAGCAGATGCCGCACATCAAGCGGCTCGTGGAGGCCGAGGCGCAGCGCCTGGCCGGAGCGGCGGCATGACCGGGGCCGCCGCCGTCCTGGCCCCGCTCGCGGTGGTCGGCAACGGCGTGGCGGCCGGGATCATGCTCTCCACGGTCATCGGCATCGCGCCGATGTTCCTGTCCCTGCCGTACGAGAACTACGTGCGGGCGGTGCAGTTCCTGCAGCCGCGCTTCGACCCCGTCATGCCGCTCACCAACGGCGGCGTGCTGGTGCTGGACGTGGTGCTGGCCTGCACCTCGGACCCGGGAACGGCGCGGGCGGCGTTCGCCGCCGCGGCCGTGCTGCTCGCCGCCGTGATCGGGATCTCGGTCACGCGCAACGTGCCGGTCAACAAGTTCGTGCTGGCGCTGGACCCGCGGCGCACCCCCGAGGACTGGGAGCGCACCGACCCGCGCCGCCGCTGGCGGCTGTGGAACGCGATCCGCACGTCGCTCTGCCTGGCCGCCTTCGCCGTGAACGCGGCGACGGCCGTCTCCCTCGCATAACCCCAACACCCTTACAGCGGAAGGAAATCACCGTGGGGATCTCCCTGACGGGCAAGAAGGTCCTGGTCACCGGCGGCACCCGGGGCATCGGCCGCGGCGTCGTGCTGGCCCTGGCCGAGGCCGGAGCCGACGTGCTCACCTGCTACCGCGAGCACGGCGAGCACGTGGACGAGCTGGTCCGCATCCTGGCGGACACCCCCGGCGAGCACCACGTCCTGCGCGCCGACGTCGGCACCCCGGAGGGCGTCACCGCCCTGCTGGAGGAGGCCCGCACCCGCTTCGGCCGCCTCGACGTCGTCGTCAACAACGCCGGCGTGATCAGCCACATCCCGTTCGCCGAGCTCCCGCTGGCGGAGTGGCACCGGGTCCTGGACACCAACCTCACCGCCTCCTTCCTGGTGGTGCAGGGCGCGCTGCCGCTGCTCGGCGAGGGCGCCTCCATCGTCAACATCGGCTCCCGGGTCGCCACCGTCGGCATCCCGCTGCGCTCCCACTACACCGCCGCCAAGGCCGGCACCGTCGGCCTGACCCGCTCGCTCGCCAAGGAGCTCGGCGGCCGCGGCATCCGCGTCAACACGGTCGCCCCGGGCGTCATCGCCACCGAGAAGGAGCTGGCCCCGGAGATCGTCGCCCGCTACGAGGGCATGACCGCGCTGCGCCGCCTCGGCCGCCCCGAGGACATCGCGGGCGCCGTGCTCTTCCTGGCCGGCGACCTCGCCCGCTACGTCACCGGCGAGACCATCAACGTCGACGGAGGCATCTGATCATGGCTACGGACAACTCCGTGTTCCGCGTGATGCTGCGCATGCAGATCCACCCCGGCCGCGAGGCCGAGTTCGAGCAGGCCTGGCTGGACGGCGCCGACGTCATCAACCGCCAGCCCGCCAACCTGGGCCAGTGGCTGTCCCGCAGCGCCGAGGAGACCGGCGTCTACTGGATCGTCAGCGACTGGACCGACGAGCCGGGCTTCCGCACCTACGAGCTCAGCGACGAGCACCTCGTCCACCGCAGCCGCCTGCACCCCTACCGCTCCGGCGGCACCATGACCACGATGACGCTGCTCCACGCGCTGGACGGCGCCGCCGCCCGGAGTGCCGCGTGACCGGCACCGTCCGCGTCCTGGTGCACTGCCGGGCCCCCGAGGACGGCGGCGAGGACGCCGTGACGTCCGCGTACCACGCGATCAGCGAGAGCCTGGCCGGCACCCCCGGCCTCCTCGGCAACCAGCTGATGCGCTCCGTGCTCGCCCCCGGCGAGTTCACGGTGATCAGCGAGTGGGCGGGCATGGCGGAGTTCCGGGCGTGGGAGCAGGGCCCGGACCACCGGGACGCCACCGCGCCGCTCCGCCCCTACCAGGACCACAGCCGCGGCCGCTCCTTCGGCGTCTACGAGGTCGTCGGAGCGCACTGACCGAACGGAGGAAGGGACACCCGTGTCCACCACATATCCCCGGGACGTGAGTTCCGCAGTCGCCGCCCCCGTCCGGCGCCCCGAACAGGCGGCGGCCGGGCCGGGTTTCGGCCGCCGGGCGCTGCGCGCCGTGGGCCGCGCCCTGTTCGGCGTCGGCGTCTGCTCGCCCTACTTCCTGGCCGTGCCGGTCGAGTCGGACGAGAGCTGGATGCACTCGGCCGACTGGTGGTCCGTCGGACTGCCCGTCACCCGCCCCTTCGGCCCCGACCGCAGGCTGTTCACCGAGGACGCCTGAGGCGCCCCGTAAGGGGCGCGAGGAACTGCGCGACCAGCCACGACGAACCCGCAGCCGAAGCACTGCACTCCCCAGCCCCGTCAGGGGCACCCCCTTTCACAGGAAGGCCGCCGTGACGTACATCCAGCCGCTCGACCGGGTGCGGCTCGCCGACACCCCGCAGGTGGGCCGCAAGGCCGCGGTGCTGGGCGAGCTGGCCTCGGCCGGCTTCCCGGTGCCGGACGGCTTCGCCGTCCGCGCCGATGCGCTCGAGCACATCCTCACCGCCGCACCGGACGACGGCACGCCCGTCGTCGAGGTGATCGCCGGGAGCGCGCTGCCGCCCGGCCTCGAAACCGAACTCGCCGCTGCCTACGAACAGTTGGGCGCCGGTCCGGTCGCGGTCCGCTCGTCCGGTGCAGACGAGGACGGCGGCGAGGCCTCGTTCGCCGGGCAGTTCGACTCCGTGCTCGGCGTGCAGGGCGCCGCGGAGCTCGTGGCGGCCGTGCGCCGCTGCTGGGCCTCCGCCTTCTCCGAGCGCATCACCGCCTACCGCGGCGGCCAGGCCGCGGGCCGCGTCGGCGTGCTCGTCCAGCGCATGGTGCCCGCCGAGGCGGCGGGCGTCGCGTTCACCGTCAACCCGGTCACCGGCGCCGCCGACGAGATCGTGGTCAGCGCGGTGCGCGGCCTGGGCGACAGGCTCATGGAGGGCACCGCCACCCCCGACGAGTGGTCCGTGCGCGCCGGCGCCGCCGAGCACCGCTCGGGCGAGGAGGAGGCCCTCCCGGCCGAACGGGTACTGGCCGTCGCCGAGTTGGCCGCCAAGGTGGCCGCGCACTTCGGCGCCCCGCAGGACGTCGAGTGGGCCGTCGCCGACGGGGCCGTCGCCCTGCTCCAGGCCCGCCCCGTGACCGTCGCCGGCGACGGCGTCGAGCAGATCGCCGTCGAGGCCGAGGTGCCCAGGGACGGTTTCTGGGTCCGCTACGCCCAGGCCGAGCGCCCGTGGACCGCGCTGCAGCGCTCGGTCTACCGTCCGGTGCTGGACGCCGCCGCGGGCGGGGTCTTCGCCTTCGGCAACGGGATGCGCCCGCACTTCCGGGAGATCGGCGGCTGGCCGTACCAGTGCCTCGTCGCCCCGCCCGGCGAAGGCGCCGCGGAGCGCGCCGAGCGGATCGGCCGCGAGGTGCGCGACGGGCTGCCGCTGGAGCTCGTGCGGCGCTGGGACGGGGAGTGGAAGAAGGGCCTCGCCACCCGCATCGCGGAGCTGCGCGCCGCCGACACCGCCCTGCTCGACGACGCCGGGCTCGCCGCCCACCTGCGCACCTTGCAGGGCTTCTTCGCCGAGGTCCACGAACTGTACTTCCGGCTCACCGGCGCCAGCATCGTGCTGCTCGGCGAACTGGGCCTGGCGTGCCGGGAGTTGCTGGAGTGGGCACCGGAGCAGGTGCTGCGGCTGCGCGGCGGCCTCACCGGCGACCACGTCCCGGCCACCGCCACCCTCGGCGAGCTGGCCGCCGCGGCCGCCGCCGACCCCGCCGTGCGCGCCGAGCTGGAGCGGCCCGAGGGGGCCCGCCCCGAGGAACTGCGCTCCGTGTCCTCCGCGTTCGCCGACGCCTTCGAGGCCTACCTGCGGGCGCACGGCCACCGCACCCCCGGTTTCGAGCTCGGCGACGCGACGCTCGCCGAGCAGCCCGAGACCGTCCTCAACCTGGTCCGCGCCCAGCTGGACCGGCCCTTCGACCTGGCGGCGGAGCGCGCGGCGCTGCAGGCCCGTACCGCCGAGGCCGTCGCCGAGGCCGAGGAGCTGCTGGCCGGCAGGCCCGAGGCCGACGGGGAGCGGTTCCGCCGCGCCCTGGAGGGCAGCACGGCGAGCACCGCGGTGCGCGACGAGAAGGTCTACTACGCCGTCTCCGTCTGGGCGTTGCTGCGCTACGCCGCCCTGGAGGCCGGTACCCGGCTCGCCTCCCGCGGGCTGCTCGCCCGCGCCGAGGACGCCCTGCACCTGGAGTTCGCCGAACTGCAGGCGGAGCTCACCGCGCCGACCGGCCAGGACCTCACCGAGCGGGTCCGGGTGCGCCGCGGGCAGCACGCCTGGGCCACGGCCCACCCGGGGCCGCGCTTCCACGGCGACCCGGCGGCGGCCCGCATGGGCGTCGACACCGAGGGCCTGTCCGAGGATGCCAAGTACGCGCAGCGCGTGGGCGGTTGGTCCATGGGCCTGTGGGGCGGCCCCGGCCGGCAGGGCGACGACGGCGAGGGCACGCTGCGCGGCACCGCCGCCTCCCGCGGCCGCTACACCGGCCCGGCCCGCGTCATCACCTCCGTCGCCGGCTTCGGCAAGCTGCGCCGGGGGGACGTGCTGGTGTGCCCGGAGACGACGGCCCAGTGGTCGGTGCTCTTCCCGGCCATCGGCGCGCTCGTCGCGGACCGCGGCAGCCTGCTCTCCCACCCGGCCATCCTGGCCCGCGAGTACGGCATCCCCGCCGTGGTCGCCGCGGGCGAGGCCACGACCGCGCTGGCCGACGGGCAGCTGATCGAGGTCGACGGCACGGCCGGCACCGTCCGGGTGCTGGGCACGGAGACGGCCCGGTGACCGGGCCGGCCGGGGGCCGCATCGACCTGCACCACCACGCGATCGTCCCGAAGATCGCGAAGCTGATGCGGGACGCCGGGGTCCCGTTCACGCTGCCGTGGTCCCTGGAGCAGTCCTTCGACGTGATGGGCCGCTCCGGGGTGCAGACCGCGGTCGTCTCCAACGCCATCCCCGACTTCTTCGACGGCCCGGAGGCGGCGGGCGCCTTCCACCGGGCCGCCAACGAGGCGGTGGCCGAGCTGGTGCGCGACCACCCGGACCGGTTCGGCCTGTTCGCCGCGGTGCCCATGCCGCACCGGGACGCGGCGCTCGCCGAGGCCGCGCACGCCTTCGACGTGCTCGGCGCCGACGGGGTCGTGCTGGCCCCGCAGGCCGGGGGCAAGTACCTCGGCGACCCGCTCTTCGACCCGCTGTTCGCGGAGCTGGACCGGCGGCGCGCCGTGGTGCTGGTGCACCCGCAGCAGCTGCCGGGCGGCCCCGCCGACGGCATCCCGTACCACCTGGCGGACTTCCTGCTGGACACCGTCCGCGGCGCGCTCGGCCTGATCCTCTCCGGCGCCCTCGACCGGTACCCGCACATCGAGTTCGTGCTGTCCCACGCCGGAGGCTTCCTGCCCTACGCCGCGTTCCGCGCGGAGCGGCTGGCCCACGCCTCCGGCGCCGCCGACCGCGAGAAGGTGGCGGCCGGCATCAAGCGGTTCCACTACGACCTGGCGCTCTCCGCGCCGTCGGCCTTGCCCAGTCTGCTCGCCGCGGTCGGCCCCGAACGGGTCGTCTACGGCAGCGACTGGTGCGCCGTGCCGGAGGAGGCCGCGGTCGACAACGCCCGTGCCCTGGACGCCGGCTGGCCCGGCGCGACGGGGGAGCAGCGGCGCCTGGTCGACCGGGACAACGCCCTGCGCCTGCTGCCCGGACTGGCCGGACGGCTCGGCAACACATCGCCCGACACGACGCCCGACACGACGCCCGACACGACGCTCGACACGAAGGAGAGATCATGAAGGCTCTCGTGCTGGCCGGGGGCAGCGGTACCCGCCTGCGGCCGTTGAGCCACTCGATGCCCAAGCAGCTCGTCCCGGTCGGTGACCGCCCGGTGCTGTTCCACTGCCTGGACGCCATCCGGGAGGCCGGCATCACCGAGGTCGGCGTCATCGTCAGCGTCGGCCCCCGCGGGGACGAGATCCGCCGCGCCGTCGGCGACGGCTCGGGGTTCGGGCTGCGCATCACGTGCATCCCGCAGGACGCCCCGCGCGGCCTGGCCGACTGCGTGCGCCTCGCCCGCCCGTTCCTCGGCGACGACGACTTCGTGATGTACCTCGGCGACAACGTCCTCGCGGGCGGGATCGCCGCGCACGCCGAGGAGTTCCGGCGCACCCGGCCCGCCGCCTCCGTGCTGCTGACCCGCGTCGACGACCCGCGCTCGTACGGCATCGCCCAGCTCGCCGGGGACGGCAGGGTGACCCGGCTGTGGGAGAAGCCCGCCGAGCCCGTCGGCGATCTCGCCCTGACCGGCGTGTACTTCTTCACCCCGGCCGTGCACGAGGCCGTCGCCGCCATCGGGCCGAGCGCCCGCGGCGAACTGGAGATCACCGACGCCCTGTCGTGGCTGGTCGACGCGGGCCGGGACGTGCGCGGCGAGGTGTTCCCGGGCTACTGGAAGGACACCGGCCGCATCGAGGACGTCCTGGAGTGCAACCGGGTGCTGCTGGACCGCCTGGAGGCGGACTGCCGCGGCCTGATCGACCCGGACAGCGTCATCGTCGGCAACGTCGTCGTGGAGCCCGGGGCCACCGTGATCCGCTCGACGCTGGTCGGGCCCGTCGTGGTCCGGGCCGGCACGGAGATCCGCGACAGCCACGTCGGCCCGTACGTGACCCTGGGCCGCGACGGCGTCCTCGACCGCGCGGGGATCACCGACTCCATCGTCATGGACGAGGTGAGCGTGGAGGACGTGCGCGGCATCCACGGCTCGCTCATCGGCAGGCAGGCACGCGTGCGCCAGGCCGCGGCACCCGCGAGCGGGCACCGTCTGGTCCTCGGCGACCACACCAGGATCGAGGTCGTGGCATGAAGGTTCTCGTCACCGGCGGCGCCGGTTTCATCGGCTCCCACTACGTGCGCAGCCTCCTGGAGGGCCGGTACCCGGCGTTCGCGGACGCGCACGTGACCGTGGTCGACAAGCTCACCTACGCCGGCACCACCACCAGCCTGCCGCTCGGCCACGACCGGCTGGACTTCGTACAGGCCGACATCTGCGACCCGCAGCTGCACGACGTCGCCTCCGGGCACGACGCGGTGGTGCACTTCGCCGCCGAGTCCCACGTCGACCGCTCGCTGACCGGCGCCGCCGAGTTCGTCCGCACCAACGTGCTGGGCACCCAGAACGTCCTGGAGGCCGCCCGCACCGCCGGGGTGCCGCGGGTCGTGCACGTCTCCACCGACGAGGTGTACGGCAGCATCGCGGAGGGCACCTGGACCGAGGACAGCCCGCTGGAGCCCAACTCGCCCTACGCGGCCTCGAAGGCGGGCTCGGACCTGGTGGCCCGCTCCTACTGGCGCACGCACGGCCTGGACGTCTCCGTGACCCGCTGCTCCAACAACTACGGGCCGCACCAGTTCCCGGAGAAGGCGATACCCCGGTTCGTCACCAACCTGCTGGACGGGCTGGACGTGCCGCTCTACGGCGACGGCCGCAACGTCCGCGAGTGGCTGCACGTCGACGACCACTGCCGCGCGATCCAGCTCGTCCTCGAAGGAGGCCGCGCGGGGCGGGTGTACAACGTCGGCGGCGGCACGGATCTGACCAACCGCGAACTGGTCGACCGGATCCTGGCCCTCACCGGGGCCGGCCCGGAGCGGATCCGGCACGTCGCGGACCGCAAGGGCCACGACCTGCGCTACGCGCTCGACGACACCCGCATCCGCGAGGAACTGGGCTTCGCCAACGAGGTGCCCTTCGAAGAGGGCCTCGCCGCGACGGTGGCCTGGTACGAACGGAACCGCGGATGGTGGGAGCCGCTACGGGAGCGGGCGGAGGTGCCGGTCGTCGCGTGACGGGGCGCCCCGTAAGGGGCGCGGGGCTGTTTCGATTTGCGGCTCCGCCGCGTGGGCGCGACCAGCCCCCACCGGCCTGTAGCCGACGCACGCCCCTACGGGATCCAACCGGCTTCCTGCGCAATGCGAATGGCGTCGACCCGGTTGCGAGCCCCCGTCTTGGTGACCACCGCCGTGAGGTAATTCCGCACCGTGCCCGCCGAAAGGTACAGCTTGGCCGCGATCTCCGGCGCCTCGGCGCCCTGCGCGGCCAGCCGCAGCACCTCGGTCTCCCGCTGGGAGAGCGGGTTCTCCCGGCAGTCCCAGGCGGACAGCGCCAGCTGCGGGTCGATCACCCGGCGCCCGGAGGCCACCTGGCGGATCGCCTCGGCCAGCCGGTCCGGCGGTGCGTCCTTGAGCAGGTAGCCGCTGACGTGCGAGGCCAGGGCGCGGCGCAGCGTGCCGGGGCGCCCGAGGCTGGTGAGCATCAGCGTCCGGCAGCTCGGCAGCTGCTCGTACAGCTGCGCCGCCGCGGTGAGCCCGTCGGTGCCCGGCAGGTCGACGTCGAGGACGGCGACGTCCGGGCGGTGCTGCAGCGCGGTCGGGACGATGAGGTCCCCGTGGTCGACGTCGGCGACGACCTCCATGTCCGGCTCCAGGCCGAGCAGGGCCACCAGGGCCCCGCGGATCATGTGGACGTCCTCGGCGAGCAGGATCTTCAATGCGGGCATGAGCCCTCCCCCGTGTCGTGCCGGCCGGTCCGGTGCGCGTCCGGATCAGGCCGCCGCGGCGGTGGCCGCGGTCGTGTGGTGCTCGGTCGCCTCGTCCATGACGCCGAGTTGGCCCGTCGGCTTCACCGGGGCCTCGGCGACGAGGTGGAAGCGCCCGCCCTCGCGGACCCCCGCGGTCAGCGAGCCGCCGACGGCACCGACCCGCAGGGCCAGGTTGCCCAGGCCGCTGCCGCTGCTGGGCGCCGGGTCCTTGTAGCCCGGCCGGACGCCGTCGTTGACGATGGCCAGCCGCACCACGCCGTCCTGCTCGACGGCCTCGACGGTGCAGCGGCGGACGGTGCTGTGCCGCAGCACGTTGGTGACGCCCTCGCGCAGCACCGTGGCGAGGACCGTCTCCACGCGCGGGTCCACCTCGCCGACGGACACGGAGACCTCGGCCTCGACCTCGGCGGCCCGCAGCACGGAGCGCGCGGAGGCGCACTCCTGCTCCAGGTTCATGTCCCGGTAGCCGCTGGCCACGAGGCGCACGTCGGCGAGCGCCTGGCGCGAGATGTCGAGGACGGCCGTGACCTCCTCCTCGGCCCGGTCCGGGTGGCTGCGCAGGGTGCGGCGGATCAGCTCGCTCTTGAGCGTGACGGCGGAGAGGCTGTAGCCGAGCAGGTCGTGCAGGTCGCGGGCGAAGCGGAGGCGTTCGTTGGCGACGGCCATGCGGGCCAGTTCACCGCGGGTGGCGTGGACCAGGGACACCAGTTCGGCGAGCCGGGAGAGGCCGAACACCATCAGCCCGGTGAGCAGCGAGGACTCGCACATGTAGAACGTGTCGCCGAGGCCGATGTGGTGCGTGAGCGGGTAGACCAGCATGGTCACGCCGACCAGGGCGAAGAGCGGCCAGGCGACGCGGCCGGACAGCAGGAGCAGCAGGGAGCCGGCGAGGAATCCCGCCATGGCTCCCCAGGCCCAGTGGTAGACGATCAACGGCAGGTAGGTCAGGGCGGCCTGGAGGCTCAGCGTCAGGATCCGCTGCCGCCGCGGGGCCTGGCTGGCGCCGGGGGCCGAGTGCCGCAGCTGCAGGGCGAAGATCGCGGTGAGCCCGAGAACGGCGAGGATGAACGGCCCGCGCTCGATGTGTTCCTTGCCCAGATTGAGCATGGTCATCATCAGGAAGGAGCCCAGCACCACCAGCAGGATGGCGCGGGCGAGCCTCGGTGCGGGCACGGCCGCCATGCCGGCGGCGCGTTGGTCCCCCGAGGGCGTGCTGGTGGCTGATTTCATTCTCCCCGTTCCCCCTGCGGCACAAATGTGTGGGCCGTCTCCGGATCATAGGACAACAGGGTGTGAGCGGATCAAGAGGGGTTTTGCGCCTCCTGTCCGTCCTTTGACAGCTCTTTTCCGTATAGCTCCTCTATCGGCCTGTTGGGGGAAGCAGGGCCCGGAATGTACCCGGGCCCTAACTCCGCGCTGTGACGGTCAAGTTCGGCCACGTCATGTGGCTGCGTGTTACACGAACAGCGGGACCGGGTTGAGGTCCTCGTACGGGGTCGGCTCCGCGAGCCTGCCCAGGGCCACCGGGACGTCGAAGAGACGGCCCGGGGCGAAGCGGGACCAGAAGGGGCGCAGCCCGGGCACGATCACCTTGACCACGGGCAGCCCGATGTCGGGGCGGGTCTGGTCGAGTACCAGCAGCTCCATGCCGTGCGCGGTCACGAGTTCGGTGATCGCCTCGACGTCCTCGCGCAGGTCGGTGCGGGGCGTGTACGCCCAGTCCGCCGGGGTGCGCGCGGCCTGTCCCGCGTCGGCGAGCAGGTACGGCTGGTTGCCGACGGTCGCCCCGGTCCACCAGGCGTACGCCTCGCCGTCGGTGACCGTGTAGCCCGTGCCGTCCGGGCGTGCTCCGGCGACGCCGGGGAGCAGCTGGCCCATCTCGGTCAGGGCGCGCCGCAGCGCCACCGCCGGGTCGAAGTGGGCGCCGAAGCCGAAGACGATGTCCTCGGCAGGCTTGTCGGTGCGCCGGGAGAGCGCGGCCATGACGGGGACGCCCAGGTCCGAGGTGAGGTCGAGGACCCACACCTCCCGGTTCAGGCTGCGGTAGCCGTCGAGCAGGCCGGACAGCCACGGCGCGTCGAAGGAGGCGAGGTCCACGCCCGGCTGCCGGGTGCGGTTGTACCACCACAGGGCGACCGCGTCGCGCTCGACGAGCTCGAAGAAGCCCTGGACGATCGCGTCCTCCGGACTGCTGCCCGCCGCATTGCCGTTGGACTCGGCGCGCAGGCCGTCGGCGCCGTCGCCGCCGAAGTAGAGGAGGGAGGAGGGCAGCAGCCGCTGCTCGCCGGCGGTCAGCGACCAGACCGGCGTCCAGTCGGTCTCCGTGTCCTCGTCGAACGGTGTACAGACGTACTGGAAGTGGGAGTTGACGGCGTTCGTCCGGACTCGGTCCCGGAACTGCCGCTCGTCGTACAGCTGGCAGTCGTTGGGGCGGATCGCCGCCGGGCCCAGCTCGCGCAACGTGCCGCGGACGACCGGCTCGTCGCCGTGCCGGGTGCCGCAGTAGCGCTCGACGGCCTCGCAGAGGGCGCTCACCCGCGCCTCGGTGGCCGTCAGGCCTTTGCCGCCGCTGAACGAGCGCAGCCCTGCCCGGAGTCCGGCGAGGGTGCCGGAACCCAGGGCCAGGTTCTGGCCGGAGACGTAGGCGTGCGCGAACTCCGGTGCGTTCGGGTCGCGTTTGACCTCTTTGACGATGCCGGTCACGGGGTCCGCGAGGTGTCCGTACGTCTCCCACATGGCCTCGGGGGAGAGCGCGCGGTTGCCGCCCTCGCCCTGGGCGCCCGTGGCCTGGGCCTTGGGCCGGGAGACGGGAACGACCGGGGCGCCCGCCCGGGCCGCGACCGCGCCCGGGTCGCCGCAGGCCGCGCACTGCGGGCGGCGGGTCACGCGGTGCCTGCTCGTCTCCATGTTCAGGGTGTCGAGTGCGGTGACCGCGCTCTGTCCCTCGTGCCGCACGCCCGCCAGCCACTTGGCGGCCCCCAGCACGGCTGCGTTCAGGCCGAGTTGACGGCCTGCGGCCAGTGAGGCCTCCGGGCGGCGCAGCGGGCCGTCGATGCCGAGGGCCTGCTGCACGGGCTGCTCGGAGCGCCGGTGCCCCCGCAGCCGCTCGGCCAGGCAGTGCCAGCAGGCGCCCTCGCCCGGCCGGAACACCGGACCGATCCACGGCGTCGCGCTGCCCGGCTTGGCGAGCAGATAGGGACGGCCCGACGCGCGGTGCTCGGCGTCCAGGGCGGCGAGCCGCGGGTCGAGGTAGTCGTCGCAGAGCACCAGGGTCAGTGCGGCGTCCCCGGTCTGCCGCACCGCGAGGCCGGAGGCGCGGCAGGCGGCTTCGGCCTCGGCCGCGTCCGTGCCGCCGAGTGCGACGACGCGCACGGTGGCGGTGCGGAGTTCGCAGGCCGCCCGGTCGCCGTCCAGGCCGGCCAGGTCCCAGTACGCCGCCCCCGCGGCGTCCGCCCCCTCGGCGGCCCGTACCCCCACCAGCCCGGCCGCGGCGAGCTGTTCGAGCGCGGCGCGGGCCTGCCGGGCGGGCATCGCCCGCGCGGCCAGACCCACCACCTCGTCCGGCGTCCGGCTGCCGTCCAGCAGCGGGGCCAGCACCTCGGCGTGCGGGCCGCGCAGGGCCGTCACGCCCCGCTCGGACATCAGATAGACGGCTTCCCCCGGCACGACCGCCGCGTGGAGATGGCGCCGGAATCCGATCCGGGGCCCTTCGTGCTGCGTCGCGTTCTTCGTCCCCATGGTGTTCCCCCCGATTGCTGCCACGGCCTTGTCCCCCCCAAGGCCGTCAGGCCGCGAACCACCCGGTGGCCTGCTCGGTGTCCGGGAGCGCGAAGAGCGTGAAACCGATCCCGGCACCGGCGGCCGGCATCTCCAGGTCCTCGATGACCAGGCCCGGGAGGACCTCGCGGCCGGCGGCGATGGCGGTGCTGCTGTTGTTCGTGGTGATCCCCATGACGTTTCCCCCGTCGTGTTGTTTTTCCCCAGTTATGGAATCGGCTCGTCCGCTTCGCTCAAGTCGTTCTCGAGCCGACGAGATGATTCTTCGAGATCACAGCGACGTGCGACAGTGCTGCCGTCATGACCCCGGTATGAGATTTTCACGAACTGGATCATGAGGGGATCACTGGGCACACGACCACCACTCCTGCAAGCCTCAATAGGCGTCCGGACGAACGTCGCCCGGAACGTTCCGAATGGGGGAACAGCAAGTGGAGATCGCAGTCCTTGGACCACTGACGGCCAGTCAGAGCCACACCTCGATCGTGCCCACGGCGGGCAAGCCGCGGCAGATCCTCGCCCTGCTCGCCCTGCACGCGGGCCGCATGGTGACCGTGCCCACCCTCATGGAGGAGATCTGGGGGGAGAACATGCCGCGCAGCGCCTCCACCACCCTCCAGACCTACATCCTCCAGCTGCGCCGCAAGATAGCCACCGCGCTGTCCGCCGACGCGGTCCGGCAGGAGGCCGGGGGCGAGCAGCGGGAGGCCAAGGACGTGCTCACCACCTGGTACGGCGGCTACCGCCTCGACGTGCCGGCCGGCTCCGTGGACGTCCAGGACTTCGAACGCCTCGCGACGCAGGGCCGTACCGCCCACGAGCTCGGCGACCACCGCGCCGCCTCCGACCTGCTCGGCCGGGCGCTGGAGATGTGGCGCGGCCCCGCCCTCGTCGACGTGCGCGTCGGCCCCGTCCTGGAGCTGGAGGTGCTGCGCCTGGAGGAGCTGCGCACGAGCACCCTGGAGCGGCGCATCGACGCCGACCTGCGCCTCGGCCGGCACGCCGAACTCCTCGGCGAGCTCCACGTGCTGACGAAGCGTCACCCCATGCACGAGGGATTCTGCGGGCAGCTCATGCTCGCCTACTACCGCTCCGGCAGCGCCTGGCGTGCGCTCGACGCCTACCAGCGGCTGCGCGGCACGCTCGTCGAGGAGCTCGGCATCGAACCGTCGCCGCGCACCCAGCAGTTGCAGCACGCGATCCTCGCGGGCGAGGCCTGGCTGGACCTGTCGGACCTGCCGGCCGTGCCCGGCACCGGACTCCGCTCGGTGGCCGGCGCGTGACGTCGGCGGGCCGTCCGCTGTCCGTCGGTGTTCTCGGCTGTGCGGACATCGCCTGGCGCAGGGTGCTGCCCGCCCTGGCCGGCGCCGCGGAGACCCGGGTGGCCGCCGTGGCCGGCCGGAGCCCGGAGAAGACCCGGCGCTTCGCCGAACGCTTCGGCTGCGCACCCGTCGACGGCTACGCGGCCCTCCTCGACCGGGACGACGTCGAGGCGGTCTACGTCCCGCTCCCCACGGCCCTGCACGCCGAGTGGGTGGAGCGGGCGCTGCGGGCCGGCAAGCACGTGCTGGCCGAGAAGCCGCTCACCGCCGGACGCGACCGCGCCGGGCGGCTGTTCGCCCTGGCGCGCGAGCGGGGGCTGGCGCTGATGGAGAACGTCATGTTCGTCCATCACGGGCAACACGCCGAGGTCCGCCGACTGGTCGCCGGCGGTGCGATCGGCGAACTCCGCTCCTTCCGGGCCGAGTTCGCGGTCCCCGAACGCCCGGCCGGCGACATCCGGCACCGGGCCGCCCTCGGCGGCGGCTCCCTGCTGGACACGGGCGTGTACCCGGTGCGCGCCGCCCTGCACTTCCTCGGCCACGGTCTGGAGGTCGTCGGCGCCGCCCTGCACCGCCCCGCGGACCGCGAGGTCGACACCGCGGGCTCGGCCCTGCTGCGCACCCCCGAGGGCGTCACCGCCCACCTGCTCTTCGGCATGCAGCACGCCTACGGCTCCGCTTACGAACTGTGGGGCTCGCGGGGCCGCATCCGCGTCGGCCACGCCTTCATCACGCCCGCCGACCACGCCCCCGTCCTCCGCATCGACCGCCCCGACGGCACCGAGCGTCTCGTGCTCCCCGCCGACGACCAGGTGGCCAACACCGTCCGCGCCTTCGCCCGGGCCGCCCGCAGCGGCGCGGTCCCGCCGCAGGACGCCGCGGACTGCCTGCAGCAGGCCGCCCTGCTCGACCGCATCCGGGAGCGGGCGGGGGAGTAAGTCCTCTACGCCGTCCGCAGACCCACCGCAAGGGCGGCGATGTCGTCGTTGAGTCCCCCGCTGCTGTACTGCAGGAGATCGCGGTGCAGCCGCTCGAGCAGCTCCCGGGGCCGCGGTGCGGTCTGCTGCTGCATCCACTCCGCCAGCGGGAAGAAGTCGCCGTCGCGGTTGCGGGTCTCGGTGACGCCGTCGGTGTAGAGCAGCAGCTGGTCGCCGGGGGCGACGTCGAACGTGTCGACGCTGTACTGCTCGCCGATCAGGTCCGCGAGGTTGAGCAGCGGGGAGGGCACCGTGGGCGTCAGGACGCGCAGCACCCCGTGGTTCAGGAGCAGCGGCGGGGGATGCCCGCAGTTGAGGATCCCGATCCGGCCGCCGTCGTGCGGGATCTCGACGAGGAGGGCGGTGATGAAGCGCTCCATCAGGTCCTCGGGGGCGAAGGCGGAGCTGTACCGGATGCTGCTGGCCTCCAGGCGGCGCGCGATGCCGCTCAGCCCGGCCTCGTCGTAGGCCGCCTCCCGGAACGCGTTGACCACCGCCGCGGCCGCCCCCACCGCGGGCAGCCCCTTGCCCCGCACGTCGCCGATGAGCAGCCGGACCCCGTACGGGGTGTCGGCCGCCTCGTAGAAGTCGCCGCCGATCCGGGCCTCCGCCGCGGCCGCCAGGTAGAGCGCCTCGACCTGGATGTCCCGGAAGCGGCGCGGCATCGGGCTGAGGACCACCTTCTGCGCCGCGTCGGCGACGAGCCGCACCTGGAGGAGGGACTGCTCGCGCTGCAGCCGGACGTGACTTCCGTACGCGGCCGCCACGGTGACCGCGACGATCCCCGCTCCCGTGTACCAGACCCCCAGGTCGGGGAAGACGATGCCGAGCCCGATCATAAGCAGCAGGCACACCGTCCCCAGCAGCACGGTGGGTAGCACCGGCCACATGGCGGCGGCGAGTGCGGGCGCCGCGGGCAGCAGCCGGCTGAAGGCCATGCTCCGGGGCGTGGTGTAGGCCACGCTGGCGATGACCACGGTCAGGAGCACCGGCGACAGCAGCACGAGGGACCATCGGCCGTGGGGCCGACGGGGCTGCGGCCGTCCAGGCTTGATCACGATGCATATCATATCGACACAATCAGGACATGGTCCTGCGGTCGCCGGTGCAGACGATGCGAGGGCGGAATGCAGAAGACCCCGACCGGTTTCCCGGTCGGGGTCTTCACGTGCCCGGTGAGGCACTGGCGGAGGATACGAGATTCGAACTCGTGAGGGGTTGCCCCCAACACGCTTTCCAAATGTTCTTCTGGATGTTCTGGGGTGTATGGGAACGTTCTGACCTGCGGTGCAGCCGACTCGGGCGGGGCTTCTGGGTGGTGTTGTACAGCGGTGAACGCAACCGGAACTGCAACCGCTGCCGACCTACTTGCCGTGCTGCGGGCCGTACCACTGGAGGGCCTGCCCGGTCACTGCGGCGATGCACTCGAAGTCGTGATCACGATGGAGCAGGGTAAGTCCCTGCAGCTCGGCTGTCGCGGCGACGACGAGGTCGACCGCTCCCGCACTTCGGTGTCTCCCGTGCTTGGTCAGGGCGTCCTGGACATGCCAGGCGCGGTCGTAGGCGCGGTCGTCGACGGGAACCCAGCCGAAGATCAGCCGCATGTCCTCGATACCGCGCGCCCGGTCGGCGGCTGACCGGGCGCTGTAAAAGAACTCAAGCTCGGTGATGGGGCAGGTCGCGATGAGTCCGGCCGCGGCGGCCTGGTCCCAGCCGTACTGCTCCGCGTCCCCGTGCATGAACCGCGCGAGCGCGCTGGTGTCGATCAGGAACTGGGCCGCGTTCACCGGCGGTAGTTCTCCTTGTTCTCGAACAGCTCCAGATCGAATGCGCCGTCGCCGGCCGCGGCCCGCAGCCGGGCGAGAGCCAGGGCGCGACGCCGGCTCTCCAGCACCTCGCGAAGAGCGGTGTTGACGGTCTCCTTCTTGGTGCTCGTCCCGAGGGCTTTCGCCACGTCCGCGACCAGGTCGTCGTCCAGGTCGATAACCGTCCGACTCATCTGCGCCTCCCTGATATCAAATATGGGATCGAGTATATCTCGCGATGTGCCTTACGGGGTGGCATCGGGCGGGCCTGGCCACCGAGTCCTACGCGGGCATCACGCCATGGGCGCGGGAGAGAGTGAACACGCGTTCCGCTTCGCGCAGGTGGCGCCAGACGTCGAGGAAGGACGGGTCGGGTTCCGGTGCGGTCGGCGGGGACTTGACCAGCCGGTCGGCCGGCACGTCGAACCCGGCGTCGGCGGACGTGTCCGCTGTGCTCGGTGGCCGCGCCGCCCGCGTTTCTTCGCGGGGGCAGGACGGTTGACGGCGGCTCTCCGCGGCAGGCGTTTTTCGATGCGCACCCTTCCCCCGGCCGTCTCGGCGACCGGGTCGTAGCCCGCTGCGCGCAGTGCGGCGAGCGCCGCCGCGGGCAGCGGCTGCGGCAGGGCCGCCGTGGTGGAGCAGGCCGCCAGGTCGGCTGTGATGTCTGCCGGGGTGCGGTCTGTGTCCGGAGCGCGGCGGGTACTGCCGGCGCTGAACCGCCAGACCGACGCCGCGCCGCTGGTCTCCCGGTCGGCCGTCGAATCCAGGAGCGCGGCGAGACGCGCGGACGGGGTACCGGTGACGATGGCGGTGAGTCCGGCGCCGATCCGGGCTGTCGTTATCGCAGGTGGCAGCAGCCGTCGGACCGCACGTCGAGCACCTTCTCCGCGTGGGCCGACGGATGGGTGCCGAGCGGGGACAGCGCACCCCGTGCCGGCACGCTGAGCAGTTCGGCCTCGTGGATCATCCCGGAGCACCCTCTCGCCGCCCTCAGCGCATATTCAGGCGCTTGCGGAGGATACGAGATTCGAACTCGTGGGGGGATGTCTCCGACATGCCCTCCAGGCGAGCAGAACGAAAGCATTCGTCGACCTTCTATTGTCCGCCGACATGAGAAGCCCCATTCTCCACATCGTCGGGATGCACGATGGAGTCCTGGATGCCCAACACGCGCATAAGTGACTTGACCGAAACAACCCGACTGTTGCCGACCCAGAGCACGTGAAATGAGAGCGAGCCCCTCCCGTACATTTTTGATGCCTGTGATTCCGAAAGGCCAACGGCCTTGGCCGCCTCTCCGAAGCCTATGTGCTGCGGCAGGAGATCGGAAATGTGATAGTAAAGATTCTTTCCGTCGACCCAGGATCGCCCCACCTGCGCAGGGTTAATGTCAGGGGCATTCGTCTCATCGCGCCGACCGTTACGAATTTTATCGTGAAGGATCTTGGCGTGGCCCATAGCTCCCATTCGCTGCAGTAGGGCCCCTGTGCGCTCACCGCAAATTCTCTCGTTCGCGTCCGGGTCCCGCACCGTGCGAGCGTCGATGATCGAAGATGCGCACAGCGTGGAATCGTCCTCATGCGCAGTATCGGCAACAAGGCGCTCCGTATTTGCCGCACATGTTTCCGGGCTCCCGGCTTCGACCAGGGTGCGGGCGCTGGTGAACGCGCGAGTCATCATGACATCCAAAAGTTTCTTGGAAGGTGCGTCGTCTGCCATGGAAAACCATGTATCCAGGATGCTTTCCATCATTGCGGACCTGATGTCGGAGACGTCATAATGCCACTTTCTCGCCAGGTCTTTCGACCATCCATCAAAGGATGGAGTCAGTAGATCGAGCAGGATTGTCAGCCACTTATCCCGCTCCCTTCGGCTGCCTTCTCTCGCCAAAGTGCCCACCGACTCCCAGAGGCGCAAGCTCGCCGTGGACTTCGATCGACCCAGTCGAACTTTCTCGCGCAATGCCTGATATGTGGGATGGTTCTTGATTGCGCATGCCTGGGCGTCGCCGACATGCGCGCAGATGGGCTCCCCATCGCAGTCGCGTAGAATTCGTTCAGTGATGAGAGCGAAGATATCCCGCATGGGTTTCCTCTCGCACCGCCAGATCGGTTCTATGGAGAATCATGAGGGGTGGAAGTTCCGCTTCGAGGATTTTCGCTGGAATCGGGCCTCATCGAGTGAACTATGTTTGCCGCGACCATATGCGGGGATATGAGGCGGCAGCACTCGACAGGTGGCGCTCGGCCTGCGGCCGAGTGAGCTCTCGGCCTCAAGCGGATGGATGCCGACCCCGCACCAAAGGTCCTGACGGTTCACCGGACCCGACGGCGGCCCCGCTGCGAGAGCGAGTCCTGGTCGGTCCTCGCACACCCAGCTGTGAGGGGGCGTTCCTGTGCCGGACACCTGGAGGCTTCGAAGGTCCGGAACGGCCCCCGATGGGTCGTCGCTGCTCGTCTCGGCTTGTGGTGGGGGAGTGCTCGGACTCGAGTGGGAAGACGTCTGCCTGGACGTCGGGTTACCTCCGAACACGTAAGAACCGCCTGTGACCGAGGTGCGCGCACGGCTGCGGCGACACTTGCGGCAGGAAGCCGGTTACTGCACGGAGCGTGAGCAGAGTCCTGTGCAGGTCACCGGCGGGTCGGACGCTCCGGGGCGCGCTCAAGGCGGAGGGTGAAGACGGCCGGGAGGAGCCGCCGGAAGGCCCCACAGGCCCCAACTGAGACACGGAGCACGACGAAGGGCCCCACCGCGAACGGTGGGGCCCTTCGACATCGTGCCCGGTGAGGCACTGGCGGAGGATACGAGATTCGAACTCGTGAGGGGTTGCCCCCAACACGCTTTCCAAGCGTGCGCCCTAGGCCTCTAGGCGAATCCTCCGCGGCAAACAATACAAGACTCAGAGCAGTGCTCGCGAACCCGTTCCCCGAGGGGGCGATCTTCGGGCATCAGGGGTGGTTCCGCACCCCCTGGGATCCGCTAGGGTGGAGGCAAGCCCCTCACGTGGCGCTATCTCACCGAACTCCCCCAGGGCCGGAAGGCAGCAAGGGTAAGTGGGCTCTGGCGGGTGCGTGGGGGGCCCTTGCGTTTCCGGGGGTGCGGCCGGGAGGCCCCGGGGGCCGGGGATCTGTGAGCGAGACCACTTGTCGGTGGGGCCCGATATCGTCGTAGGTGTGTCGTCCCTCGCGCTCTACCGCCGCTACCGCCCCGAGTCCTTCGCCGAGGTCATCGGGCAGGAGCATGTCACCACACCGTTGCAGCAGGCCCTGCGGAACAACAGGGTCAACCACGCGTACCTGTTCAGCGGTCCGCGCGGCTGCGGCAAGACGACCAGTGCGCGCATCCTCGCGCGCTGCCTGAACTGCGAGCAGGGGCCGACGCCCACGCCCTGCGGCGAGTGCCAGTCGTGCCAGGACCTCGCGCGCAACGGGCGCGGGTCGATCGACGTGATCGAGATCGACGCCGCTTCGCACGGTGGTGTGGACGATGCCCGTGAGCTGCGCGAGAAGGCCTTCTTCGGGCCGGCCTCCAGCCGGTACAAGATCTACATCATCGACGAGGCGCACATGGTCACCTCGGCGGGCTTCAACGCCCTGCTGAAGGTGGTCGAGGAACCGCCGGAGCACCTCAAGTTCATCTTCGCGACGACCGAGCCCGAGAAGGTCATCGGCACCATCCGGTCGCGTACGCACCACTATCCGTTCCGGCTCGTCCCGCCCGGCACGCTGCGCGACTACCTGGCCGAGGTGTGCGGGCGCGAGGCCATCCCCGTCGAGGACGGCGTCCTGCCGCTGGTCGTGCGGGCCGGCGCGGGATCCGTGCGTGACTCGATGTCCGTCATGGACCAGCTGCTGGCCGGTGCCGCCGAGGACGGTGTGACGTACGCCATGGCGACGTCCCTCCTGGGCTACACGGACGGCTCGCTGCTCGACGCCGTCGTGGAGGCCTTCGCCGCGGGCGACGGCGCCGCGGCCTTCGAGGTCGTCGACCGCGTCGTCGAGGGCGGCAACGACCCGCGGCGCTTCGTCGCCGACCTGCTGGAGCGGCTGCGCGACCTCGTGATCCTCGCCGCCGTGCCGGACGCGGCGGAGAAGGGGCTCGTCGACGCCCCCGCGGACGTCCTGGAGCGGATGCAGGCCCAGGCCTCGGTCTTCGGTGCGAGCGAGCTCAGCCGCGCCGCCGACCTGGTCAACCAGGGGCTGACCGAGATGCGCGGCGCCACCTCCCCCCGGCTGCAGCTGGAGCTGATCTGCGCGCGGGTGCTGCTGCCCGCGGCCTTCGACGACGAGCAGTCGGTACGGGCCCGGCTCGACCGGCTGGAGCGCGGCGCCGGTGCCCTCGCGGGCGGCGGGCCGGCCGTGGGGTACGTGCCCGGGCCGCAGGGCCACGAGCCGCAGGCCGCGGCCGGACTCTCGGGTCCGGCCGCGGCGCGGGCCGCCGTCGCCGGGGGAGCCCCGGCCCCGCAGGCAGCCCCTGCCCCTGCCCCCGCCCCGGCCGCGGCCCCTCCGGCTCCGGCCCCCGTACCTCAGGTCGCACCCGCCCCTGCCGCACCGGCTCCTGCTGCGTCGGCCGGTGCCTGGCCGACTGCAGCGGCTCCCGGCGCCGCGCCTGCCGCTCCCGCCGCACCTGCACCCGCGCAGGGCACGGGTGCCTGGCCCGCTGCCGCGGCCCCCGGCTCCGCCCCCGCCGCTCCCGCGCAGGGCGCCGGTGCCTGGCCGTCCGCGGCCGCACCCCCGCAGACCCCGCAGTCCCATCCCGCCCCGGCCACCCCGCCAGCCCCCGCCTCACCCGCGTCGCCCGGTGCCCCGGCCGCCTCGGGCGACCCGAACCAGGTGCGGCAGATGTGGCCGCAGATCCTGGACGCGGTCAAGAACCGCCGCCGCTTCACCTGGATCCTGCTCAGCCAGAACGCCCAGGTCACCGGCTTCGACGGCAGCACGCTCCAGGTCGGCTTCTCGAACGCCGGAGCCCGCGACAGCTTCGCCAACAGCGGCAGCGAGGACGTGCTGCGCCAGGCGCTCGGCGATGCGCTGGGCGTGCAGTGGAAGGTCGAGCTCGTCGTCGATCCGTCCGGCGGGGCCGGTGGTGCAGGTGGCGCAGGCGGTGCGTCCGGCGGTTTCGGTGGCTTCGGCGGCGGAAACCCCGGCGGTGGCTTCGGCGGCGGCGCCCCCGCCGCATCGCGCCCCCAGCCCCCGGCCCCCGCCCCCGCGGCCCCCCGCCCCGCGGC
>NZ_JBKIWN010000015.1:0-23965 GCF_058146165.1 Streptomyces sp. AM25
GAGCTCAAAAAGGTGCAGTTAACACACCTGCTGCGCGTCGGGTGCCCGCCCGGGGGCAACTCGGCCAGCAGCAGGCCCTGTTCCGCGATGCGGTCGAGCAACTCGGTGTGCCCGCGCGGATAGGGCACGTCCACCCCCGAGGCCAGCACCGCCACCGTCGCCCCGTCGGCGGCGAGCGCTCCCCTGTGGGCGGCGCCGTCGACCCCGTAGGCCGCCCCGGACACGACGACCCAGCCGCGCTCCGCGAGCCCGGCGCCCAGAGTCGCCGCCACATGGGAGCCGTAGCCGGTACAGGCCCGGGCGCCGACCACCGCGACGGAACGCAGCGCCCACGTCCGCACGCCCGGACTCCCGCGCACCCACAGGCCGATGGGCCGGGCGTCGCCCAGGTCGTCCAGCTGGCCGGGCCATTCGAGGTCGCCGGGGCAGAGGAAGCGGCCGCCGAGCCGGGCGACGGCGGCGAGGTCGGCCACGGGGTCGAGCACCTCGGCACGGGCCCGGCACCCGGCCAGCCGCTCCTCCCGGGCGCCCTTGGGCGGCGGCCCCTTGCCCGTCAGCCCGCGCACCAGCCCCAGGGGCCCCATCTGCCGCAGCCATCGGCCGACGGCCTCGTCGCCGGGCTCGGTCAGCCGGGTCAGGGCCGCCCGCGCCAGCCGCTCCTCCCGGCCCGGCCCCGTCATGGCCGTCCCCCCGCCAGGACCGCGCCCCGCTGGATGCCGGTGCGCAGTTCCAGGGCCTGGGCGACGTCCTCGGCGTCGGGGCGGTCGTGACCGGCGAGATCGGCCACGGTCCAGGCCACCCGGAGCACCCGGTCCAGCCCGCGGGCCGTCAGCAGGCCGCGCTCCATGTCCCGCTCGGCCTCGGCCAGCGCGCCCGGACCGGCACGCCAGCGCGTGCGCAGCTCGTGCCCGGGCACCTCGCTGTTGGTGCGCCACGGCGTACCCGCGTACCGGTCGGAGGCCCGCTCGCGCGCAGCGAGCACCCGGGAGGCGACCACGGCGGTCGGCTCGGCGGCGCCCGGCCCGGTGAGCTCGGAGCGGGCCACCGGCTCGACCGTCACCCTCAGATCCACGCGGTCCGTCAACGGCCCGGAGAGCCGGGCGAGATAACGCCTGATCACCCGCGGCGGGCAGTCGCAGCCGTCCCCCGTCATCCCGTGCCGGCCGCACGGGCAGGGGTTGGCGGCCAGCGCGAGCAGGAAGCGGGCCGGGAGACGCATCACCCCGCCCGAGCGGGCGATGATCACATGACCGGATTCGAGGGGCTGCCGCAGCGCGTCGAGCACCCGCCCGGGGAACTCCGGAGCCTCGTCGAGAAAAAGTACGCCGCGGTGCGCCAGCGACACCGCTCCGGGCCGCGGCATCCCCGAACCGCCGCCGACCAGGGACGGCATGGAGGCGGAGTGGTGGGGCGCGCAGAACGGCGCGCGGTCGATGAGGGGCTGCCCCGGCGGAAGCACCCCGGCCACCGAGTGCACCGCCGTCACCTCCAGTGACTCCTGGCGGGTGAGGGGCGGCAGCAGCCCGGGGAGCCGCTCGGCCAGCATGGTCTTGCCTGCTCCGGGCGGTCCGGTGAAGAGAAGGTGGTGGCGCCCGGCGGCGGCCACCTCCAGGGCCCGGCGGGCGCGGTGCTGCCCGGCGACCTCGACCAGGTCGGGCCGGTCGAGGGCATCCGGCGCGGGCACGCCCAGGGCGGCTCCCGGCAGGACGAGCCCGGCCAGCATGGGGTCCGGGTGGCCCTCGCCCGGCAGGCTCTCGTCCTCCTCGGGCACCGGCTCGTCGGCGAGGACGGCGATGACCTGGCGCAGGCTGCGCACCCCGAGGACCGAGATGCCGGGCACCAGCGCCGCCTCCGCGGCGGTGGCCTCGGGGACGACGACGTGCCGGTAGCCCGCGTCGGCGGCGGCCAGCACCGCCGGGAGGACACCGCGGACCGGGCGGACCCGGCCGTCGAGGCCCAGCTCGCCGATCAGCATCAGGTCGGCGATGGCGCGCGGGTCCACGCGCTCGGCCGCGCCCAGGACGGCACAGGCCACGGCGAGGTCGAAGCCGCTGCCTCCCTTGGGGACGGAGGCCGGGCTGAGGCCCACGGTGAGCTTCTTCTGCGGCCAGTCGGCACCGGAGTTCACCACGGCCGCCCTGACCCTGTCCTTCGACTCGACCAGGCTCTTGTCGGGCAGGCCGACCAGGGTGAAGGCCGCGACGCCGGGCTCCAGGCCGGCCTGGACCTCGACCACGACGCCCTCGACCCCGACCAGGGCGACCGAGCAGGTACGGGCGAAGCCCATCAGGCCACCCCCCTGACGTGCTCCACCACGGGCGCACCGCGGTCGGGGACGACCACGCCCACCACGTCGATCCGCACACCGCCCGGCGGCGGCCCGCCGTGCCGCTCCAGCCAGCGCTCGGCCAGCAGTCTCAGCCGGCCCGTCTTGTCGGACCGCACGGCCGCCAGCGGATGCTCGTACCGCCCGGCCCTGCGGGTCTTCACCTCGCACACGACCAGGGCGTCCGCATCACGGGCCACGATGTCCAGCTCGCCGTCGCGGCAGCGCCAGTTCCGCGCCATCACCGTCATCCCGGCCTCGGCCAGCCGGCGTACCGCCAGGTCCTCCCCGTAGCGTCCGAGCGCTCGTCGAGCGTCCATTCGGCACCACCTCCCGCACCGAGAGTGACGCCTGCGCCGGAAACTATTGGATCTTGGTGGACAACCCGGCGGTTGTGGAAAACCCCGTCACCCTCCCGGGAGGTCGAGGTCGGTCTTGTTCAGCTCCTCGATGTTCACGTCCTTGAACGTGAGCACCCGTACCTGCTTCACGAACCGGGCCGGCCGGTACATGTCCCAGACCCACGCGTCGGCCATCGAGACCTCGAAGAAGACCTCTCCCTGCACGGAGTGGACCTGCATCTCGTAGTCGTTCGTGAGGTAGAAACGCCGCTCGGTCTCGATCACGTATTTGAACAGTCCGACGACATCGCGGTACTCCCGGTAGAGCTTCAGCTCCATCTCGGTCTCGTACTTCTCGAGGTCCTCGGCGCTCATGGCATGTTCCCCTTCAGCCGTGCGTCCCCCCATTGTGCTTCAGGCACGCTCCGTCTCCAGGCGCACCGGTGAGCTCGGGGGACCCTCGTCGAGCAGCCTCTGCAGCAGCTCGGCGAGCCTGGTCGGATACACCGTCTCACGGGTCGCGAGCAGTTCCTCGCAGGTCCACCACCGCAGACCCGTGAGGCTGCGCCGCTCCAGCTCCGTCCCCCCTCCGGTCCAGTCGGGCTCCTGGCCGGTCCGGGCCAGGAAATAGCACTCGTCCTGGTCCCAGCGCCGCCCGTCGAACGGGAAGGAGCAGATGCGCCGCCAGAGCACCGGGCCCAGGTCGATCTCGGTGATCCCGGTCTCCTCGGCCAGCTCCCGGCGCGCCGCGTCCGCCCAGTCCTCGGCGCCCTCCAGCC
Organism: Streptomyces sp. AM25; assembly: GCF_058146165.1. NCBI lineage: Bacteria > Bacillati > Actinomycetota > Actinomycetes > Kitasatosporales > Streptomycetaceae > Streptomyces > Streptomyces sp. AM25. The sequence continues at coordinate 3,447 of NZ_JBKIWN010000015.1, forward strand.
CGCCGCCCGGGGTGAACCACCAGGTGTCGGAGGGGTCGTCCGGTTCACAGCCGTGCAGCAGCAGGATGCGGTCCTGCCGGTCGAGCAGCACCACCCGGGCCGCCTTGCGGAGCGCGCCGTGCTCAGCCATGGGACGCCACCGCCCTCTCGCGCTTCTCCCGCCGCGCCGCCGCCTGTTCCGCCGCGCGGCGGGCGACGGGTCCGTACGCCGCACCTCCCAGGATGAGCACGGCGCCGGCGATCACGGCGGTCAGCAGCTGCGGCAGCGGTCCGGCCTGCGAGGTGCCGCCCGGGAGCGCGGCGAAGGAGGCCGGGCGGTCGAGCATGCCACGGCCCGGCCAGGCCGTGGCGTCGACACGTGCCCGGACGGCGTCGCGCGGCACCGTGCCGTGGCCGGGATCGGTCAGGTGGTACCGGGAATCGAGGGAGTCGGTGCGGTGGTCGCCCAGCAGGAAGAGCTGCCCCTCCGGCACGGTGGCCGAGAAGCCGGTGGGCGAGGCGAGGCCCTCGGTACCGAGGTACGGCTCGTCGACGGACCGGCCGTCGACCGTCAGCCGCCCCTGCTTGTCGCAGCACGCGACGGTGTCCCCGCCCACCCCGACAACCCGCTTGACCATCGGCACGTCGCCCCAGACCTTGTCCCGGAAGACGACCACGTCCCCGCGACGCACGTCGCCGCCGTGGATGCGCTCGGCGAGCACCCGGTCGCCCCGGCCGATGGTCGGGGACATGGAGTCGGTGGGCACCGTGTACGGCTGGTACAGGAACGCGCCCCAGGCGAAGCCGCCCAGGAAGAGCACACAGCCGAGGGCCACGGCCAGCCCGGACAGCACCCTGCCCAGGCGGCCGTGGCCCTCGCCCGTACGTTCCGCTGCGCTCATCGCGACCCCCGTGTGCCTCGGATCCGCATCCCTCCGCCCTCGGCGGCCTGGAATCGCACCCTACCCGGGGGTACCGTCGCCGGTCAGCCCTTCTGCGCGGCCTTCAGGACGATCCGGCGGCGGCGCCATAGCACCAGCGGCACCGCGCCCGCCAGCCCGAGGGCGGGCGGCGCCGCAGCGGCCGCGGCGTTGATCCCCGGCTGGCTGAAGGTGTCCGGCACGGGCAGCGTCGACCAGCGGTTCAGCGGCCAGGCGACGACGATGGCGCGCCCGACGACCTCGTTCTCCGAGACCGTGCCCTGGTACTTGTCCAGCTCCTGGTGGTAGCGGGAGTCGAGGGAGTCCTGGCGGTGGTCGCCCATGACCCAGATCCGGCCCTTGGGCACCTTGATCGGGCCGAACGGCTTGTCACCGCAGGGCGTGTTGCCCGGGAAGATGTACGGCTCGTTCAGCGGCTTGCCGTTGACGACCACCGGGTCGTTGTTGCCCTTGCACTCCACGGTGTCCCCGCCGACCGCGATGACCCGCTTGATGAGGTCCTTCTCCTCGGCCGAGGGCATCAGGCCGATGAAGCTGAGCACCTTCTGGAGGCCGCCCGCGATCGGGCCGTTGTCCTGCTGGGGGGTCTCGCCGAGCCAGCCGCCCGGATCGTGGAAGACGACGACCTCGCCGCGCTCGGGTTTGGAGCCGAACCACGGCGTGAGCTTGTCGACCAGCACCCGGTCGCCGCGCTGCAGGGTGTTCTGCATCGACTCCGAGGGGATCGAGAACGCCTGCACCAGGAAGGTCTTGATGATGAGCGCGAGGATGAGAGCGATGCCGACCAGGATCGGCAGCTCCTTCCAGAAGGATCGTTGTTTCTTGGGCACCATGTCGTTCGCACCCCGGCCGGACGCCCGCCCGGGCTCCTCCCCGGACGTCACCTCGCCGTGCTCCGGCCCGGCCGGTCCGGCCTCCGCCTGGGACATGGCCTCATCGGACGCGTCACCCCTCGGTGACCCGTCCGGCCCGCCGGGCCGCTTCTCGGGCTCTCCGTGACCGGACCGTGCGCCGACCGCCAAATCCCCCACAATCCACTCCTCACTCCACGCTGCCGCCTGTCGTACATACGACGCAGGCCCACCACTCCCATAACGAGCGGGAGTTCCGCAGGGGTCGGGAGCCGGATCAATCCTTCCTGATCCGTGGGGGACACCCTATGCTCCGGGCCGTCCGCTCGCGCCCCCGCCCGCGGCGCGTCCCCGACCGATGAAAATCCGCCGGGTTCGGCCAGCCTGCTCCAGTGATCGAACGGCCAGGCGATCACGATCGCCCGCCCGACCACCAGGTTCTCCGGTACGGTCCCCTGCCCGGCCTCGTCCAGATGGAAGCGGGAATCGGCCGAATTGGACCGGTGGTCCCCCATGACGAAGAGCCGGCCCTGCGGGACCTTCACCTCGAAGCGGATCTGCGAGGGCGGATTGCCGGGGTGGATGTACGGCTCGTCCAACGGCGTTCCGTTGACCGTGATTTTGCCGTCCTTGTCGCAGCACTTGACCGTATCGCCGCCGGTGCCGATCACCCGCTTGATCAGGTCCTGCTCGTCGGCGGACGGCAGCAGACCGATGAACGTCAGCCCCTGCTTGATCTGGCGGATGCCCACCGGATCCTGCCCGGTGTGCGTCTGCTCGCCCTCCAGCCAGCCGCCCGGGTCCTTGAAGACCACAACGTCGCCGCGGTGCGGCGTGGACCCGAACCACGGCGTCAGCTTGTCGACGAGCACCCGGTCGCCGATCCGGATGGTCTGCTCCATGGAACCGGACGGGATAACGAACGCCTGCACCAGGAACGTCTTGAGCACCAGCGCGATCAGCAGCGCCACCGCTATGAGGACCGGCACCTCGCGGATCGTGGCCCGGCGCCTGCGCCGCACGGCCCGGCGCGCGGCCTTCCGCCGCGCGGCCCGCCCCTCCGGCACGGAGGCCTCGGCCGCCCGGCCGCGTCCCCCCGTGGCGGTGCGGCTGTGGCTACCCATGCGGCATACCGCCGTGGGCGGTCCCCGGCCCCGGAGCCGGCACGCCGTCGAAGGCGCCGGTCGCCGGCAGCGAGCGGATCCGGCCGAACGGCCAGCCGATCCAGTCGGCGCGTCCTATGACCCGGTCCACGGGGACCGTGCCCCCGCCGGGCTCCCCCAAATGATCACGAGAGTCACGGGAGTCGTCGCGGTGATCCCCCATGACCCAGAGCTTTCCCTCCGGCACCACGATGTCGAACGGTACCCGGGACGGGGCGTCGCCGGGGTGGAGATAGCCGTCCTCCAGCACCGGATGGCCGTTGACCTGCAGCAGCCCGCGCTTGTCGCAGCAGGTGACGCGGTCGCCGCCGATGCCCACGACCCGCTTGACGTAGTCCGTCCCCGCCGGGGTCATCAGACCCACGGACGAGCCCGCCTTGCGGATCACCGCCGTCACCGGGTTCTCGGCGGGCGGGTCCTGGACGAAGGAGTCGGTGCCGTCGAAGACGATCACGTCGCCGCGGCGCGGAGTGTCGCCGAAGCGGTAGGCGAGCTTGTTGACGAGCACCCGGTCGCCCACCCGGAGCGTGTTCTCCATCGAGCTGCTCGGGATCAGGAAGGGCTGCACCAGATAGCTGCTGACCAGGAGCACGAACACCATGCAGCAGGCCAGCAGCAGCCCGGCCCGGCGCAGCGGCCCGCCGCCCGTCGCCCACTCCCGCAGAGCGCGCAGCGGGCGGCGGCCCCGGACATGCGCGGAGCGCGACCCCTGCTCCTCCCCCTCATCGGGTTCAGGAGAGCGGTCGCGCTCCGGAAGCTCTGCGAACTGTGCGTCGGTGTCCATCGGGCCGAAAGCCTATCCGGCCGGATCGGAACCCCGGCGATCAGCTCAGTTGTCGCGCTTCTCCTTGATCTTCGCGGCCTTGCCGCGCAGCTCACGGAGGTAGTACAGCTTGGCGCGACGGACGTCACCGCGGGTCACGAGCTCGACCTTCTCGAAGATCGGGCTGTGCACCGGGAAGGTGCGCTCGACGCCGACGGAGAAGGAGACCTTGCGGACCGTGAAGGTCTCGCTGACGCCCGCGCCCTGGCGGCGGATGACAACACCCTTGAACTGCTGGATGCGGGAGCGGTTGCCCTCGATGACGCGAACGTGGACGTTCACGGTGTCACCGGGACGGAAGGCCGGGACGTCGGTGCGCAGCGACGCGGCGTTGACGTTGTCGAGCAGAGAAGACATGTGAGTCTGCTTCCTCGCCGATGCCACAGGTCATCGGCGGAACTGGTGCCGAAAGAGGAGATGGTGCCTGATGTGCCGGGCGGACGTCGTTCCCCCTGTGGCAGGGGCGTCACCGGACGCAAGGCAACGGCTTATTCTTCCATGTCCTGCCCCGGACGCCCAAATCGGCCGTCCTCGCCCGGGGCCCAGCCCAGGATCGAGAGCATTTCGCGGTCCTTCTTGTCGAACGCCGCCGGGTCGGCCCGCTCGATCAGGTCGGGCCGGTTCGCGGTCGTCCGGCGCAGCGCCTCGTCGCGGCGCCAGCGGGCGATCTTCCCGTGGTGGCCGCTGACCAGCACGTCCGGTATGCCGCGGCCGCGCCACTCCGGGGGCTTGGTGTAGACCGGGCCCTCCAGCAGGTCGGCCATGGCGCCGGGCGCGAAGGAGTCGTCGCGGTGCGACTCGGCGTTGCCCAGCACGCCGGGCAGCAGCCGGGCGACGGCCTCGACCATCACCAGGACCGGGGCCTCGCCGCCGGCCAGCACGTAGTCGCCGATGGAGACCTCGCGCACGTCGACGCGGTCGCCGTACTCCTCGATGACGCGGCGGTCGATGCCCTCGTAGCGGGCCGGTGTGAAGACCAGCCACGGCTTCCCGGAGAGCTCGACGGCCAGTTCCTGGGTGAACGGCCTGCCGCTCGGGGTGGGGACCACGATGACGGGCTCCCCCTCCCCCGAGGCGATGATCTCGTCGAGCGCCTCGCCCCACGGCCCGGGCTTCATCACCATGCCGGGGCCGCCGCCGTAGGGGGTGTCGTCGACGGTGTTGTGCTTGTCGTGCGTCCAGCCGCGCAGGTCGTGGATGCGCACGTCCAGCTGCCCACGGGCGCGGGCCTTGCCGACGAGCGAGACGTTCAGCGGTTCGAGGTACTCGGGGAAGATCGTGACGACGTCGAGGCGCATCAGGCGTCGCCCTCCTCGCCGGAGCCCTCTTCGCGGGAGCTCGCGACCTCGGCCTCGGCGCCGTCGAGGAGTCCGCGCGGCGGGTCGACGACCGCGCGCTGGGCGTCCAGGTCGATCTCCGTGACGATCTCGGAGACGAACGGGATCATGACCTCGCCGCCGTCGGGGCGCTCCACGATGAACAGGTCCTGCGAGGGCAGGTGGGAGATCTCCGCGATCCGGCCGACGACCGTGCCGTCGAGGGTGACGACCTCGAGGTCCATCAGCTGGTGGTCGTAGAACTCCTCGGGGTCCTCGGGCGTCTCGTCCGGGTCGACCTCGGCGACGAGGAGGGTGTTGCGCAGCGCCTCGGCGGCGGTGCGGTCGCCCACGCCGGTGAAGCGGAGCAGCAGCCGGCCGCTGTGCACCCGGCCGGACTCGATGGTCAGCGGCCCGACACCGGCCGGGTCGGTGGCCAGCACGGCACCGGGTCCGAGCCGCAGCTCGGGCTCGTCCGTACGCACCTCAACGGTGACCTCGCCCTTGATCCCGTGGGCGCGGCCGATCCTGCCGACTACGAGCTGCACGATCCGATCCTCTGTCCTTCAGGTTTTTCCGTACGAACGCGACAACGGGCCGGGAAGGAGAACCCTTCCCGGCCCGTGCCGGTGCTCAATCGCTTGCTCAGCGAACGTGATCCACGTCGACGAGGTCGACGCGGATGCCCCGGCCGCCGATGGCGCCCACGACGGTCCGCAGCGCACGCGCGGTGCGGCCGTTGCGGCCGATCACCTTGCCGAGGTCGTCGGGGTGGACCCGGACCTCCAGCACGCGCCCGCGGCGCAGGTTGCGCGAGGCGACCTGCACGTCGTCGGGGTTGTCGACGATGCCCTTCACGAGGTGCTCAAGGGCCTCCTCGAGCATCCTCAGGCCTCGGTCGACGCGGACTCGGCCTCGGCGGCCTCGTCCTTCTTCTCCGACTTCTTGGCCTTCGGGGTGATGGCCTCACCCTTCGCCTCGCTCGCCTCGAGAGCCTTGGTGAACTCCTCGAACGCGGCGCGCTTGTCCTTCGGCTCGGCCACGAGCATCGGGGCCGGGGCCGGCAGGCCCTTGAACTTCTGCCAGTCGCCGGTGACCTTGAGGATGGCCATCACGGGCTCGGTCGGCTGGGCGCCGACGCTCAGCCAGTACTGGGCGCGCTCGCTGTTGACCTCGATGCGCGAGGGGTTCTGCACCGGGTGGTACAGGCCGATCTCCTCGATGGCCCGGCCGTCACGGCGGGTGCGGGAGTCGGCGATGACGATGCGGTAGTGAGGCGAACGGATCTTGCCCAGACGCTTCAGCTTGATCTTGACTGCCACTGGAGTGGTGTCTCCTGGTCTTGACGTGGTTGGGCACAACGGGATGCCACGTGGGGTTGCGGTACTCGGGTGCCCGATGGACGCGTCAGCCGGAGGAGAGAGGGGTCCTGTGCGACTGTCGAGTACAGCCCCCCATTGTGCCATACCGGCCGGGGGCGGCCGACCCGGATCGGCCGGCCGCGCCCCGGGACCGGCCCGGATCCGTCTCAGCCGACGGAAACGGCCTCCGGGATGCGGAACGGCTGCCCGCAGCCGCCGCACATGATCGGCGCCTGCGCGAGCACGGAGGGCACGACCCGGACGTTGCGTCCGCAGTCGCACACCGCCTTCACCCGCACCCCGCCGCCGGACGAACCGTGCCGGGCCGCCGGGCCCCGGAAGGTACGGGTGGTGTCGGCCGCCGTGGCGACCGTGTGCGCCTTGAGCGCCCGCTGCAGTCTGTCCATGGTGGGGCGGTAGCGCTTGCGCGCCTCCGGGTTGAGCGCGACCAGGGAGAAGCCGCTGCTGGGATGCGGCTCCTCACTGTGGTCGAGCCCCAGCTCCTCCGCGATCGCCAGGAACCGGCGGTTGTGGTAGCGGCCGGCGCGTGAGGTGTCCCGGACACCGCGGGCGGCCGCGATGCCGTGCACTGCCTCGTGCAGCAGCCTTTCGAAGGAGAGCTCGGCGCCACAGGCGGACGACGACTCCCCGATCAACGATTCGGGCGCGGCTAGATCCGGCAGCTCGGGGTGGTACCGCTGAATGTCGGCCCACGCCTGCGCCAGCTCTGCGGCGAGTACAGGTGGTGTCGTGCTCACGTCGTGACAACGAGCAGGGACGGCCCGGTGTTCCGATACCGGGCCATCCCAAATATTTTGCACGTACCAGTCAGTTTCCCGCCTCATACGCCCTGACGAGGGCGGGTGCGCAGAACTGCGGAGAACCCGCGCACCTGTTCGCAAGGTGGGACGTACTGACGCATCAGTCAGCGCTCACGCGCTCACTGGACAGCGCCTCAGTAGGCGCGCGCGACGATCGCCAGGGCACCCGCGGCGTCGTCCGTCTCCGGCACCGAGCCGTCCTCGTTCACCAGGCAGCGCACCGTCACGGCCTGCTCGGCCAGCTCGGCCTCGCCGTCCGTGCCCAGCACCGACCACGGGATCCGCGCCCAGCCGCCGGCGACCGCGGCCTCGGCCGCCTCGTCGATCGTCTTCACGTCCGTCGTGCGGGACTCGCGGCGCTCGCGGGACTGACGCAGCAGCAGCTCCTGGTCCTCCTCCAGGACCTTCGGCAGCAGCGCGGCCAGCTCGTCGATGCGCACCGGCTCCTTGCCGCCCGGGATACGGCGGGCCAGCATCGCGGTGCCGTTCTCCAGGTCCCGCGGGCCGATCTCGATGCGGACCGGCACGCCCTTGAGCTCCCAGTCCACGGCGCGGCGGCCGAAGGGGGTGTCGGTGCGGTCGTCGACCTGCACGCGGACGCCCGCGGCCTTGAGCACGTCGCCGATCTCGCGGACCTTGGCGAGCACGGCCTCGTCGCCCTTGATCGCCAGGACGACGGCCTGGACCGGCGCCAGCCGCGGCGGGACGCGCAGGCCGTTGTCGTCGCCGTGCGACATGATCAGACCGCCGACCATGCGGGTCGAGACACCCCAGGAGGTCTGCCAGACGAGCTCCTGCTGACCGCCCTTCGACAGGTACGAGGTGTTGAACGCCTTGGCGAAGTTCTGGCCGAGCTCGTGGCTGGTGCCCATCTGCAGCGCCTTGCCGTCGCCCATCATGCCCTCGAGGGTGAGGGTGTTGATCGCGCCCGCGAAGCGCTCCTTGGGCGTCTTGCGGCCGAGCACCACGTCGATGCCCAGGACGTTGACCATGAAGTCGTAGTAGACGTCGCGGTGGATGCGGGCGGCGTAGTCGCGGGCGTCCTCGTAGGTGGCGTGGGCCGTGTGGCCCTCCTGCCAGAGGAACTCGCTGGTGCGCAGGAAGACGCGCGGGCGCATCTCCCAACGCACCACGTTCGCCCACTGGTTGATCAGCAGGGGCAGGTCGCGGTAGCTCTGCACCCACTTGGAGAAGTACTCGTTGATGATCGTCTCGGAGGTCGGCCGGACGACGACCGGCTCGTCGAGCTCCTTGCCGCCGCCGTGCGTGACGACCGCGAGCTCGGGGGCGAAGCCCTCGACGTGCTCCGCCTCCCTCGTCAGGTAGGACTGCGGGATGAAGAGCGGGAAGTACGCGTTGGAGGCGCCCGCGTCCTTGATCCGAGCGTCCATCTCCTGCTGCATGCGCTCCCAGAGCCCGTAACCGTACGGTCGGATGACCATGGTGCCGCGCACCGGGCCGTTGTCGGCCAGCTCGGCCTTGTTGATCAAGTCCTGGTACCAGCGCGGGAAGTCTTCCGCCCGGGGAGTGAGAATGGGAGCCTTTGCCATGGTGGGAATGGTACGGGGCGCGTCACGCCGAGTGTGAATCCGCTCGTCCGCAACCCCGCAGGACCGGCCCCCCGAACGTTCTCCCCACAGCCCCTGGACTCGGGGACGGAAGCGGAGTTCTCTGGCATCGGGGGGCTTTTTCAGCGCGTGCACGGCACCACACATGGGGGCGGCTTTTCGGACGTGGACACGGCTCTCGGCGGATTGGGGCGCTTTCGATGACACCAACGCTGGCTCGGCGGCACCGGCCGTCCTCGACCTCGCCCGACACCCGGGCCCGCGACTGGGCGGAAATCCAGGAAAGGATGCTGGTCCCGCTCTACGAGGCGGTCTACGAACGGCTGGAGACCGGACCCGGCACCCGGCTGCTCGCCCTCGGCTGCGGCTCGGGCCTCGCCCTGCTGATGGCCGCCGCCCGCGGCGCCGAGGTGTGGGGCACCGAACACGACCCGTACCGGCTGGAAATGGCCCGCGACCGGCTGCTGCCGGAGGGCTCCCCCGGCTCCTCCGCGTCCGCCGCCCGGCTGCGGCCGGGCGGCCCGGAGGCCGTACAGCGGCCGGGCGACGGGCCGTTCACGCTCGTCACCGCCTTCGGCCCGCTCTGCCCGACGGGCGGCGGCCCCGGCGTCGGCGTGCCGGAGCTCGTCCGCGCGGCGGGCCTCGCCGAGCGCGGCGCACCGGTCGTGCTGGCCGGCTGGGGGCCGGCGGAGCGTTGTGCGGCATCGGGGGCGTTCCGGGTCGCGGCCCGGCTCGCGGACCCCATGTGCGCGCCGGCCCGGTGGCGGCCCAGCGGCCGCGACGATCTGGAGGAACTGGCCCGGGCGGCGGGCCTGCGGCCCGCCGGTTCGGGGCGGGTGGCCTGCCCGTACGGATACGCCGACATGGACAGCGCCATCCGCGGTCTGCTCTCCACCGGCGCCTTCGACGCGGCCGAACGGGCCACGGACGAGGAGCAGGTGGTCAAGGAACTGGCCGAGGCGCTGCACCCCTACCTGCGGTGCGACGGGACGGTGTGGATGCCCAACGTGTTCCGGTACCTGGTGGCGCATCGCTGAGCCTTGGCTGCGGGCCGCCCCGGGTTGTTCGCGCCCACGCGATATGCAGCGGTCCCGCGCCCCTTGCGGGGCGCGGGGGAACCCGCGATCACTTCATGAACTTCTTGAATTCCTCGGGGAGTTCGAAGTCCTGGCCGTCCTGGCCGCCGGCCGGCAGGCCGAACGGGCTCGCCGGCTGCTGTGCGCGGCGCTCGGCGGCGGCTTGCTCCTCGGCCTTGCGCTTCATCGGGTTGCCCGACTGCCGCTTGCCCTTGGCCTGCTTGGTCTGCTTCTTCTTGCGGCCCGCGCCGCCGCCCATGCCCGGCAGGCCGGGCATCCCGGGCATGCCGCCGCCCTGGGCCATGCGGGACATCATCTTGCGGGCGTCGAAGAACCGCTCGACCAGGTTCTTGACGGCGCTGACGTCCACGCCGGAGCCCTTGGCGATACGGGCGCGGCGGGAGCCGTTGATGATCGTCGGGTCCTGGCGCTCGGCCGGGGTCATCGACTTGATGATCGCGGCGGTGCGGTCGACGTCGCGCTCGTCGAGGTTGTTGATCTGGTCCCGCATCTGGCCCATGCCCGGGAGCATGCCGAGCAGCTTGCTGATGGAGCCCATCTTGCGGACCTGCTCCATCTGGGACAGGAAGTCGTCGAGCGTGAACTCCTTCGGCCCCTTCGCCAGTTTGGCCGCCATCTTCTCGGCCTCGTCCTGGCTGAAGGTCTGCTCGGCCTTCTCGATGAGGCTGAGCATGTCGCCCATGCCGAGGATGCGGGACGCCATGCGGTCCGGGTGGAACGCGTCGAATTCGTCCAGCTTCTCGCCGTTGGAGGCGAACATGATCTGCTTGCCGGTCACGTGCGCGACCGACAGCGCGGCACCGCCGCGGGCGTCGCCGTCGAGCTTGGAGAGCACGACGCCGTCGAAGCCGACGCCGTCGCGGAAGGCCTCGGCGGTGTTGACCGCGTCCTGACCGATCATGGCGTCGAGGACGAAGAGGATCTCGTCGGGCTGCACCTCGTCGCGGATGTCCGCGGCCTGCTGCATCATCTCGGCGTCGATGCCGAGGCGGCCGGCGGTGTCGACGATCACGACGTCGTGCTGCTTGGACCGGGCGAACTCGATGGAGTTCTTGGCGACCTGCACCGGGTCGCCCACGCCGTTGCCCGGCTCCGGCGCGAAGACCGCGACGCCGGCGCGCTCGGCGACGACCGAGAGCTGGTTGACGGCGTTGGGACGCTGGAGGTCACAGGCGACGAGCAGCGGGGCGTGGCCCTGGTTCTTCAGCCAGAGACCGAGCTTTCCGGCGAGCGTCGTCTTACCGGCACCCTGCAGACCGGCGAGCATGATGACGGTCGGGGGCTGCTTGGCGAAGCGCAGCCGGCGGCTCTCGCCGCCGAGGATGCCGATGAGCTCCTCGTTGACGATCTTGATGACCTGCTGGGCCGGGTTCAGGGCCTGGGAGACCTCGACGCCGAGGGCCCTGTTCTTGACCTGCTTGATGAACGCGCGGACGGCGGGCAGGGCGACATCGGCCTCGAGCAGGGCGATGCGGATCTCGCGCGCGGTGGCGTCGATGTCCGCCTCGGAGAGGCGCCCCTTGCCCCGGAGGTTCTTGAACGTCGCTGCGAGGCGGTCGGAGAGGGTATCGAACACGGTGGTCGCGGATCCTTCTGGTCGAGACTCGAGTCGGCGGCTGACCCCCAAGGGTATCCGCCCGCCCCCGGTGCGGTCAGCCGCCTGGGGGGTGCCCGATGGGCCGGTGCGGGTCCTGCGGTGTCTGCTGGGGGCACCTCCCAGCGGTAGCTGGGGGAGCATCGCCCTCGGACTGGGCGTCCTTGGGTGCTGCGACAACGCGGCGAGGTGCCGTGCTGGGGGCACCCCCAGCGGTAGCTGGGGGAGCCGCAGGGCCCGCACCGGCCCATCGGGCACCCCCCAGCATCTCCTGCATTCCGCGGGCCAGCGCGGCGGCCTCTTCCTCGGGAAGTGCCCGTCCGTCCACCCCCGTCACATAGAACGCATCCACCACGCTGGCACCCAGCGTGCTCACGTAGGCGCTGCGCACGCGTGCCCCCGCCGCGTCCAGCGCGCGGCCCATCCGGTGCAGCAGGCCCGGTGCGTCCTGGGCCCGCACCTCCAGGACCGTCGCCGTGCGGGAGCCCCCGGGCGCGACCGTCACACGCGGGGGCGCGGGGGCGGGCCTCCTGCGCTTCGCGTACGCCGCCTCGCGCTCGGCCAGGCGTGCGGCGACGTCGAGCGAGCCGTCCAGGGCCCGCACGAGGTCGTTGCGCAGCCGGGCCGCCTCCGGCAGGGAGCCGTACTCGGCGGCGACCTGCCAGTCGAGCAGCAGCACGCCCCGGACCGTCCGCAGCTCCGCGGTCCGCACCGTCAGCCGGTGCAGCGCCAGCACGCCGGCCGCGGCCGGCAGGACGCCCGGCCGGTCGGGGACGGCCATCAACACCTCGACGCCGACGGGCTCTTCGCCCAGGGTGACGACGGGCCCGCCCGCGCCGAGCGCCTCGGTGGCGCGGTCCTGCTGGTCCACCGTGGGTGCTCCGCGCTCCCGGCGGTCCGCGATCGGGGCACCGGCGAGCGCGGCGGCGGCGCGGCGGACGAGTCCGTCCACGAGCGAGGCCCGCCAGGGGTTCCAGGCCGCCGGGCCTGTGGCGCGGGCGTCCGCCTCGGTGAGGGCGTGCAGCAGTTCCAGCGTCCCGGCGGTGGCGACCGCGTCGGTGACCGTGCGGACCGTGGCCGGGTCGTCGAGGTCGCGGCGGGTGGCGGTCTCGGCGAGCAGCAGGTGGTGGCGGACGAGCGTGCCGAGGACGGCCGTGTCGGCGGCGTCGAAGCCGATCCGCGCCGCCACCTCCCGGGCGACGGCCTCCCCTGCCTCGGAGTGGTCGCCGGGGCGGCCCTTGCCGATGTCGTGCAGCAGGGCGGCGACGAGCAGCAGGTCGGGCCGGTCCACGCGGCGGGCGAGGGCGGAGGCCTGCACCGCCGTCTCGACGAGGTGCCGGTCGACGGTCCAGCGGTGGACGGGGTTGCGCTGCGGGCGGCAGCGGACGTGCTCCCATTCGGGCAGCAGCCGCGCGACGATGCCCTCCGCCTCCAGTGCCTCCCAGACGGCCACGGCCGGCTCCCCCGCGCCCAGCAGCGTGACCAGTTGCTGCCGGGCCTCGGCCGGCCAAGGCGCCGGCAGCGGGCCGGCGCCCGCCAGCCGCCGCACCGCGTGCGGCGACAGCGGCAGCCCCGCCTGCGCAGCCGCGGCGGCCGCGCGCAGCGGGAGCACGGGGTCGCGCTCGGGGCGCGCGGCACGGGCGAGCACCGCCTCGCCCTCCTGCTCGACGACGCCCTCGGCGAGCGGGATCCGCTCGGGCTCCACGAAGCCGCCCCGCCCGCCGCGGCCGCCGAACACGCGGCGCAGCCGGGCCCGTCCGGAGCGGGCCCGCAGCACCCGGCCGACCTCGCGCCAGGTGACGTCGGCGGCGTAGGACACCGTGCGGGCCGCCTCGTAGACGCGGCGCAGCAGGGCGTCCGCGTCGGGCAGCCCGAGGGCCGTGGCGACCTGGTGCTGTTCCTGGAGGGTGAGCCGGTCGGAGGCGCGGCCGGTGGCCAGATGGAGGGCGTCGCGGGCGTCGAGGAGCAGGGTGCGGGCCTCCTCCAGGCCCTCGCGCGGGGCGTCGGCGAGCCAGGAGGCGGCGACCGCGCGCAGGGCGGTGGCGTCGCGCAGCCCGCCGCGGGCCTCCTTGAGGTCGGGCTCCAGCAGGAAGCGCAGTTCGCCCTGGCGCCGGGCGCGGTCCTCGCACATCTCGCGCAGCTCCGGCAGCCGGCCGGGGGCCTGGGCGCGCCAGTCCTCGTAGGCGGTGGTGCGCAGGGCCGCGGTGAGGGCGGGGTCCCCGGCGAGGTGCCGGGCGTCGAGCAGGCCGAGGTGGACCTTGAGGTCGGAGGCGGCGGTCTTGCGGGCCTCGGCGGGGGTGCGGACGGAGTGGTCGAGGGCGAGGCCCATGTCCCAGACCGGGTACCAGACGCGGTCGGCCAGGGCGGCCGTCGCGGCGGCGTCGGCCGTACCGTCGTGGAGGAGCAGCACGTCCAGGTCGCTGCGCGGGGAGAGCTCCCCGCGCCCGTAGCCGCCGACGGCGACGAGGGCGACGCCCCGGGTGCGGCCCAGCAGCCCGCCGAGCCAGCCGTCGGTGATCCGGGCGAGCTCGGCCCGCAGCCGGGGCCCGGCCTGCGCCTCCTCGTGCAGGAGGCGCAGCCGGGCGGCCGCGTAGCCGGCGCCTTCGGTCTCCGTCACCCGGTCTCCCTGGGGCATCTCGGCGGACTTGTCGAAATCCGGTGCGGTACCGCGCCCCGAGGGGCGCGGGGCTGCATTCGATATGCGGCTCCGCCGCGTGGGCGCGACCGGCCGCGGACGGCCCGCAGCCACCGAACCGCACGTGCAGCGGAGCTCAGAGCGCGTCCGGGCCGCGCTCGTCGGTGCGGACGCGGACGACCGTCTCGACGGGGACGACCCACACCTTGCCGTCGCCGATCTTGCCGGTGCGGGCGGCCTTGACGATGGCGTCGACGACCGGCTCCACATCGACATCCTCGACGAGTACCTCTATGCGCGTCTTGGGCAGCAGGTCCACCCGGTACTCCGCACCGCGGTAGACCTCGGTGTGCCCGCGCTGCCGGCCGTACCCCTGGGCCTCGGTGACGGTCAGGCCGTCGACCCCGTACTCCTGCAGGGCCTGCTTGACCGCCTCCACCCGGAAGGGCTTGACGACCGCGGTGATGAGCTTCATGCATCGACCTTCTTGCTGTTCGGGGCCGGGGGCTGCTGCTCCGGGGTGGCGGACGGGTCGGCGGTGCGAGGGGCCGGGGCGCCGCCGACCGCGCTGAAGTCGTAGGCGGTCTCGGCGTGCAGGGCCTGGTCGAGGCCGCTGATCTCGTCGTCCTCGGTCGCCCGGAAGCCGACGAGCTTGTCGACGAGCCTGGCCAGGAGCCAGGAGACGGTGAAGGAGTAGGCGAGCACCGAGAACGCCCCGACGGCCTGCCGGCCGAGCTGGACCGCGCCGCCCACGCCGTTCACGGCGAGGACGCCCACGAGCAGGGTGCCGATGATGCCGCCGACGAGGTGGACGCCGACGACGTCGAGCGAGTCGTCGAAGCCGAGCTTGAACTTGAGACCGACGGCCCAGGAGCAGACGGCCCCGGCGACGACGCCGATGAGCAGGGCGCCGAAGGCGTTGACGGCGGCGCCCGACGGCGTGATGGCGACGAGGCCGGCGACGGCTCCGGAGGCCGCGCCCAGGGTGGTGAAGGCGCCGTGCCTGATGCGCTCGTAGACCAGCCAGCCGAGCATGGCCGCGCCCGTGGCGACCTGGGTGTTGAAGGCCATGTTGGCGGCGGTGCCGTTGGCGGCTAGAGCGGAGCCGGCGTTGAAGCCGAACCAGCCGAACCACAGCAGTCCGGCGCCCAGCATCACCAGGGGCAGGCTGTGGGGGCGCATGGGGTCCTTGGTGAAACCGATGCGCTTGCCGACGACGAGGACGGCTGCCAGGCCGCCGACGCCCGCGTTGATGTGGACGGCCGTGCCGCCCGCGAAGTCGATGACCTTGAGCTGGGCCAGCCAGCCGTCGGGCTGCCAGACCCAGTGCGCGATCGGGAAGTAGACGACCGTCACCCACAGGGCGATGAACAGGGCCCAGGCGCTGAACTTCACACGGTCCGCGAGGGCGCCGCTCATCAGGGCGGGGGTGATGACCGCGAACATCAGCTGGAAGAAGGCGAAGGCGAGGACCGGGATGCCGTCCTTGCCGTTGGTCAGCGTCTCGGGGCTGATGCCCTTGAGCCCGATGTGGTCGAAATTGCCCAGCAGTCCTACGCCGAGGTCGTCACCGAAGGCAAGCGAATAGCCGTAGAGGACCCACAGCACGCTGACGATGCCGAGTGAGATGAAGGACATCATGAGCATGTTGAGGGCGCTCTTCACCCGCACCATGCCGCCGTAGAAGAAGGCCAGGCCCGGCGTCATCAGCATCACGAGCGCGGCACTGATCAGTACGAATGCGGTATCTGCGCCATTCAAGTCGGTGTCTCCTCGCAGCAGCGGCCCCGCCCCCGTGCGGGCCGTCGTTCCCCGGGCCGGTGTCGCGTCAGGCTCGCGCAGCGCCGTTTCAGCCGATGCCGCCGGTTGTTTCGCGTCAGTGACGAACACATCGCCCGTGTTACGCCCGGGTGAATCACCCGGAGCCCGGAAGGGACTGCCGCTACTCTCCGCCGGACACCCCGGCGGCCATGCAGACCGACCGCGACGACCACCCGGTATGACCTGGCGTGGGGGAGCCGAGTCGGGCTGTACGGGAGGGTCGTCGCGGCCGGGGCCGAGGGGCCGGAGGGGGTCAGACCGCCTGGGCGGCTTCCACCGAGTCCGGCAGGTGAACGGCGAGTTGGTCGGTGAGCTCACGGACTTCGGACAGTCCGCCGAAATCGCGCACGGCCGAGTCCACGGTCTTGCGCAGGCGGTTGTTCACCCGCTCCGAGCGGACCTGCTTGGCGATCCTGAGGGCCTGGCCGGCCAGGATCGTGGACTCCTCCGGCTCGCGCTCCATGAGGTGCACGGTGGCCATGCCGATCAGGTTGAGCGCATACGACCGCTGGTGCTCGGGATCCTGGGAGAACAGCTCGACGGCCCGCTCCATCTTGGGCCGGGCCAGCGAGGCGTACGTCGGGCTGCGGCCCGCCACATAGGCGAGATCGCGGAAGGAGTGCGCATTTTCCGCGTTGAGCTCGGCCTCGGAGAAGAAGCGGATCCAGTCGGGATCGCCGTCGCCGGGCAGGCAGTCGGCGAAGCAGTCCTCCGCCATGGTGACCGCGCGCTTGCACTTGGCCGGCTGCCCCATGCTGGCGTAGGCCCGCGCCTCCATGGCGTAGAGCATGGCCTGGGTGCGCGGGGTGGCCGTCTCCCGCGAGCCGTACTGGCCGAGGTGGATCAGCTCCAACGCGTCGTCGGGGCGGCCGAGATGGATCATCTGGCGGCTCATGTTGGAGAGGATGTACGAACCGAGCGGGCGGTCCCCGGCCTCCTTGGCGGCGTGCAGCGCCAGGACGAAGTACTTCTGCGCCGTCGGGTGCAGGCCGACGTCGTAGCTCATCCAGCCCGCAAGCTCGGCCAGTTCGGCGGCGACCTTGAACAGGCGCTTGGACGTGGCCTCCGCCTGGGGCTCCTGGAGCAGGTCCGTCACCTCGTGGAGCTGACCGACCACGGCCTTGCGGCGCAGGCCGCCGCCGCACTGGGCGTCCCACTGGCGGAACATCTTCGTCGTGGACTCCAGCAGCTCCAGCTCCGGTTTGGAGAGCCGGGTGCCGCGCCGGGAGCGCTCCTGCGCCGCTCCCTCGGCGCGGTCCTCCCGGCTCGCCGGGCCGGGGACCAGCCAGCGCTGCATGGGCTCGATGAGGGAGGGACCCGCGGAGAGGGCGAGCGAGGCGCCGAGGAAGCCCCGGCGGGCGAGCATCAGATCGCTGCGGGAGAACTCGCTGAGCAGCTCGATCGTCTGGCTGCCGGCCCAGGGCATGTCCACCCCGCCGACGGAGGGCGACTGGTGCGCGGCGCGCAGCCCGATGTCCTCGACGCCGACCACGCAGCCGAACCGCTCGGAGAACAGCTCGGAGAGGATCTTCGGAATCGGCTCGCGCGGCTGCTCCCCGTCCAGCCAGCGACGGACACGGGACGTGTCCGTGCTGATGTGATGGGCGCCCAACTGGCGTGCCCGGCGGTTCACTTGCCGGGCAAGCTCGCCCTTCGACCAGCCGCTCTGCAGGAACCAGGAGTTCAGCTGCTCGTTCGGACGCTTCTCGGACCGCTCCTGCCGATCGGCCCTGCCGGCTCCATCGGCACCGCTGACGTTGCCGCCCACTGGAATGCCCCCATCCCGAACTCTGCTCTGTGCGCGCTGCCGCGCGAACCGCCAACAGCATGCCGTCTGTTGAGACGGCCTGTCCGGCGATGCGCGGGCGCCGCCGGGAACGACGGGAAGCGTCACATGCCTCCGGCATACCCACTGCTGGGCGCATCTCCCGGGGTTCTTGCACCGAAAGTAATCCTACGATCACCGATCAGGCGAGAGCAGTCCAGCAAACGCCACCATTCGCCACCCCAACGGATGAACTGCTGTGCCACCGGCCGCGATTGACTTGACATCCGGCAACGCCGGAAAGGATCAAGGGAGTCGGCGAGCCGCCGGCCGCACCGCCGGGCTGCGGCCGACCGGCCGGTGAGTGGATCGGTGCACGGGGCGGCGCGCACCGCGCCCCGCACCACCTCCCGCGCACCGTCGCGCCGCCCCGGAGACGAGGTCCGCGACCGTACGTGTCCGAGACACTCCGACACGTAACCAACCGCGAAACAGACCCGTTGGAGGGGGCATGGGCTTCACAATCGGCGGCATCCGGGATCTGCGCTCGGGCTCTCGGCGCCGAGGCCGCGCGTCCGACACCGCGACCACGGTCGCGGAGTACACCGGCCTGTGGGGGTGGGACGTGGCGCCGGGCGCCCGAGCCGCCCGCGGCAGCCGGGTGAGCTGCTCCTGCGGCGCCGCCGGCTGCCCCGCCCCCGGCGCCCACCCGCTCTCCTTCGCCCCGCCCGTCCCGGCCGGCGCCACGCTGGACGAGGCTGCGGCCGCCTGGGCCGAGGTGCCGGGGGCGGCCGTGCTGCTGCCGGTGGGGCGCTCGTTCGACGTCCTGGAGGTCAGCGAGGCGGCCGGGCGGCACGCGCTGGCCCGCCTGGAGCGGATGGGGCTCCCGCTCGGGCCCGTCGCCCTCACCCCGCACGGCCGCGCCCTGTTCTTCGTCGCACCGGGCGCCGCCGCGCAACTCCCCCAGCTGCTCTACCGGATGGGCTGGGACGACACCCGCCTCGACCTGCGCGGCCTGGGCCCCGGCGACCACATCACCGCCCCGCCCTCGGACTTCGCCGGCCTCGGCCCGATGCGCTGGCTCCGCCCCCCGGCCCTCGACACGGCAGGCTGCCCCCCGGAGGCCAGGCTGCTGCTGGGCACGCTGGCGTACGTCTCCCACAGGTCGGGTGGGGCTCCGTAGACGCGGCACCGTCGCGCCCCGAAGGGGCGCGGGGAACTGCGCGACCAGCCACGCACGGCCCGCAGCCGACACGACGGGATCGAGGAAAGGGGCCCCTCCGCCCTTGCGGAGAGGCCCCTTTCACCAGGCCCGTGGAGACCGCGACGTTCAGTCGCCGATCAGCGCATCGACAAACGCCTCCGGCTCGAACGGCGCCAGATCGTCCGCCCCTTCACCCAGCCCCACCAGCTTCACCGGCACGCCCAGCTCGCGCTGGACGGCGACGACGATGCCGCCCTTGGCGGTGCCGTCCAGCTTGGTGAGGACGATGCCCGTGATGTTCACGACCTCGGCGAACACCCGGGCCTGCACCAGGCCGTTCTGGCCCGTCGTGGAGTCCAGCACCAGCAGGACCTCGTCCACCGAGCCGTGCTTCTCGACGACCCGCTTGACCTTGCCCAGCTCGTCCATGAGACCGGTCTTGGTGTGCAGCCGGCCCGCGGTGTCGATCAGGACGACGTCCGCGTTCTCGGCGATGCCCTCCTTGACCGCGTCGAAGGCGATCGACGCCGGGTCGCCGCCCTCGGGGCCGCGGACGGTGCGGGCGCCGACGCGCTCGCCCCAGGTCTGCAGCTGCTCGGCCGCGGCGGCGCGGAAGGTGTCGGCGGCGCCCAGCACGACGGACTTCCCGTCGGCCACCAGCACCCGGGCGAGCTTGCCCGTGGTGGTGGTCTTGCCGGTGCCGTTGACGCCGACGACCATGACGACGCCGGGCTTCTCCTCGCCGTTCACGCCGACACCGGGCTCGGTGTGGACGCTGCGGTCGAAGTCGGTGCCGATGAGCGCGAGCAGCTCCTCGCGGAGCAGGGTGCGCAGTTCCTCGGGGGTGCGGGTGCCGAGCACCTTGACGCGCTCGCGCAGCCGCTCGACCAGCTCCTGCGTGGGCGCGACGCCCACGTCGGCGGTGAGCAGGGTGTCCTCGATCTCCTCCCAGGTGTCCTCGTCGAGGTGCTCCCGGGAGAGCAGGGTCAGCAGACCCTTGCCCAGGGTGTTCTGCGAGCGCGAGAGCCGCGCACGCAGCCGGACGAGGCGGCCGGCGGTGGGCTCGGGGACCTCCACGACCGGCGCGGCCGGGGCCGCGGCCTCCGGCTCGACGACCGGGGCCTCCTCCGCCGGGGCCTCGACGGCCTCCGGCAGTTCCACCTCTTCGATGGTGCGGCGCGGTTCCTCGCGCGGGGCTTCGGCCTCCTCGCCGACGTGGGGCTCGGCGGGCGGCGCGGTGACGGACGGGCTGCTCGGCGGCGCCGGGGGCAGCTGCTTCTTCTTGCGGCTGCTCACCACGAGCCCGCTGATCGCGCCGAGCGCGATCACAGCGATGACTACGGCAAGGATGACGAATTCCATAACGCCCCCAGTATCGGACACCGGGGCGGCGTGCCGGTGCCGTGTCGTCGGCCCCGTGTTTTCGCGGCACTACCGCCGGGTTTTTGTGGTTTACCACGAGGACCAATGACACTATCCGGCCAAAGTTGGAGCAAAGTACGATGGCGTGCAACTACGCGACGCGCGTAGAGTCCGCAAAGACCTTTTCTGGTCAGAGGCCTTGGCGAGCCGGCCCGGCT